>CAZDYX010000086.1:0-10781 GCA_964509775.1 uncultured Desulfobulbia bacterium
CCCGTCGGGGCATGCTGACGGCCTAGCGGTTGTTTTCTATCCGCACAGGTCGAAAGATTTCAAGGACAGAGAATACGTGTTTGTTTTTAAGAGGATAACGCGATATAGTTTACCAACTGTTGAACATGACGAACCTATAAGGAGATGGTTGCCATGAAACCGGTCCGGCAAATACTAGACAATGCCCCCGCGATGATTCCTGTTCCCGAGGCACTTCGTCACAAACGGCTTGAACTGATCTTCTGGCCCGTCGATGATGCCCCTGATAGCACGGAATATGAAGGGGACGGCAACCATGTTAGCACTTTCCCCTTGAATTTCAGAACTATGAAGGTGCGTAAGATCATCATGCCATCACTGGATGAACGGTATGTGCGGTAAGGTTTTTGCCGACACAAATATCTGGGTGTATGCCCACCTCGAAAATCCCGACGACCCACGACACCAGAAGGCGTCCCGAATTGTGCTGAACACATCCAGCTTGGTGATCAGCATTCAGGTACTCAATGAATACTTCCAAGTAACTTCACGGTAACTGTTTGAAATTGCGTATTCGTCATTCCCGCATGTAGTTAGCGGGAATCCAGGCATTCAATACGGCTGGACCCCAGCTAAAAGCGTGCGGGGGTGACGTCTGGGGTATGTCATAGCGTTTCGGGGCGTATGCAGTTACTCAATGAAAAATCGCCGCCGCGGGCGGGGTGGAGCGCTGAGTACGAAATACTTTCTCCGCACAGGCAAAGATCGAGCAGATTGGCTACGATAACTGGGACAGCGGAACAACAGATACGGGCTCTACTTTGAAGTCCCAACGTCTATTCCACTTACGAGCCGCATCTGAAGACTATCGAGGAATCAATCAGCGAAAAACTTCGTCCCATCCTTCGGAAAGGAACCATCCGGATAATGCGGAACAAAGGAGGTCCATGTACTACGACGTCTTTAACGGCGATGCCGACGGCATCTGCGCCCTCCATCAGTTGCGGCTGGCCGAACCTCGGGAAGCAAGACTTGTCAGCGGGGTTAAACGCGACATTGCCCTCTTAAAAGGACTCTCCGGGGTTACCGATGCGGTCATCACCGTGCTCGATGTTTCCATGGAAAAAAACCTTAAGGAACTAAACGAATTGCTTTCCAGGAACTGCACGGTTGTTTATATCGATCACCACTTTAGCGGCACTGTTCCTTCCTCGCCCCAGCTTACCGCCCATATTGATCCTGATCCGCAGGTGTGCACCTCCGTCATTGTCGACCGGCTCCTGGGGGGAAGATTTCGGGGTTGGGCCGTGGTCGGTGCCTTCGGCGATAATCTTATGGAAACGGCAGGGCGCTATGCGTTGTCCCTATCCCTTTCCGCCGAAGAAACGGCAAGGCTAAGGGAGCTTGGCGAACTTATGAACTATAATGGATATGGTTCCACCATTGCCGATCTCCTGCTTTCTCCGCAGGCCATGTATGAGGCCGTGAAACCATTTCGCGATCCCTTTGAGTTTCTTGGGGTTTCAAAGGTTTTGGACCGGCTTCGCTCCGGATATGAAGGCGATATGACCCGGGCCATGGCATCCACGCCGGAATGGGAGTTTGCCTGCGGCCGGGTGTATAGGTTCCCGGCCGAACCGTGGAGTAAACGGGTGGCAGGGGTATTCATCAATGAGTGCGCAAGAGCGGCCCCGGATCTTGCGCATGCCTTGCTCGTGGATAATGGGGACGCCACCTTTTTGATCAGCGTCCGAGCCCCTTATACAAGAAAAACCGGGGCAGACACCCTCTGCCGGAGGTTTCCCACCGGTGGGGGCAGGGCCGCGGCGGCCGGCGTCAACGCCCTGCCAGGGGAGATGGTATCCTCATTTCTTGCGGCCTTTGAGGAGACCTTTCAGTCATGACCCTGGTAAGGATGGTGCTGGCACTATTTGGCGTTTTGATGGTTTTTTCCCGCTTTCTTCCGGCCGTTGCCGCAGCCTCCGGCCCCTGGCCGGACGACCACGATCACGACGCTATGGCGATCGATCTTGGCAACTCCCTTTATTCAGAGCTTTTTTCCGAATTGAGCCGGGACCACCGGTTCACCCGGGAAGAATTGGATCAACTCTTTCAAGGGCTTTCCGTCAACAAAAGGGTCCTTGAACTCATGGATACCCAATGGGAGGCAAAGCCTTATTATCTCTACCGTCCCCGATTTGTCACCGACGAGATGGTAAGAGAGGGCAAGGCCAAGATGGCTGAATATGAGACTCTGCTCAAGGCCATCCAGGAGGAGTTCGGCGTCGAGAAGGAGGCCGTGATCGCCATCTGGGGGGTGGAGTCCCGGTTCGGCCGCAAAGAAGGGGCCTTTAATGTCTTTCAGACCTTGAACTCCCTTTTTTATGCCTATCCGCGGCGGAGTCAATTCTACCGCGGAGAGCTTATTCATTTTTTATTGCTCTGCCGGGAAAACGGGGTTGATCCGCGAAATATTACCGGCTCCTATGGCGGGGCCTTTGGGCAGACCCAGTTTATCCCGTCAAGTTTTCGGGAATATGCCGTGGATTATGACCGGGACGGAAAACGGGATGTCTGGGATTCCACGGCCGATGTCCTGGCAAGCATCGCCAATTATCTCCATTGTTTCGGCTGGACCATGAACGCCCCAGTCTATCGGGAACTCGGCTCTGGTCTTAAAGACCCGGCTCTCGTGGCGGCGTATAATAAGGGGCGAAAAGGGTTCATCAACTGGCAGGAGGTGAACAGGCTCCAAGGGGTGGAACTCGATGCCCCGCCCGGGAACAAAGACATCACCATAGTCGGTTTGGAACTCGCCGACGGCGGGATGCGCTATGTCGCCGGTTATCCCAATTTCCAGGCCATCACCGCCTGGAACAACTCCAACCGCTATGCCATGGTGATTAGTGAACTTACCGGGCTGTTGCGGGAATGATCTGCCCTGAGACAACGTGGCAGATATGGTGATGTTGCCTGGATACGGTTGCCGGCAAAATTATATGTCGGCCCTATTTTCTCGCGAAATCGGTCATCATTTTTATGATGGGCCTTATCTCTGAACAGATTTTTCAAATACGCTACGATCGAACCGAGTAAAATGAAGATCCCTGCCGACATCGGCCATGCCGCCTGGGTGTCATCACCTCTGGTTACAATTGCTCTGCCCATTTATAACGAGGAAAAACATATCGAGGAAACACTTCATTCGATCATTAATCAGGATTATGCCAACCTGGAGATACTCATATTCGACAATCATTCAACCGACCGCACGGGCATAAATTGTCAAGAATTTGCTCAAAAAGATCAGCGCATCCGCTATCATTGCCACGAAAAAAATATCGGGGCCGGAGCGAATCATATCCTTTCTCTAGAAAAGGCTCATGGGAAATACTTCATGTGGGCGGCCGGCCACGACCGGTGGTCAACCAATTTAGTGTCAGAAGCCGTTTCGTTATTGGAAAATCATGAAACTGCAACTATTGCCTTCGGAACATCAACCTGGATTGACGAAGACGGCAACCAGGTGGCTAAATGCTCCGGGTGGTATGATACCCGTGGACTCAATCCGGTGGCCAGATTTTTCATGGTTTTCTGGGGAAGCATGAACCCCATACTTGGAATCTTTAGACGAAAAGACCTGCCCGATCTGAAAAAATATAACTTTGTGGGCGCCGACTTGGTGGTGCTCGCTGAACTTTCTTTAAAAGGTGAATTCATTCATGCGGCAAAGAGTACTTTTTATAGGCGTCAGAACAGGGCTGTTGAAAATCACAACCAGAGGATGAAACGCTATAAGAGCAAGGAAATGCAAATAGCGGACAGTTCTTTTTTTAAGTTGTTTCCCATGACGAAATTGCCGTTCGAGTTAATTAGAATTGTGCTTCAGGCAAAAATTGGGTTTCTGGAAAAAATATGCCTTGCCACTCTTCTATTACCTTCACTGCCAATCAGATATATCCTCGGCAAAAAAGACCGCAACACTATGTAGGCAACTTTTTTTGCCTCGGGATCAGGAGTGAATTGGTTAATACCGTGCTAAAGAGGACTATTTATGTTGCAAAACTTCTATATACTCCGGCGTCTTTTCTTTGTATCTTCTATTTTGCCTGGTTAAACCGAGAAATTCTCATAAAAATTTTTGCTGTTGCGGATTCAGGCTTTCTCGTTGCCGCTGTTTTCCTGTGGGGCTTGCTGCATCTGCTGGCGCCATTATCCCCCAAAATTTTTTTTGCCAGTCTTGGTACTTCCATACCCTATACCGAATTATTAACCATTTACCTCGCAAGACTGCCCGCTCGTTACCTGCCGGGTGGCATATGGCATACCGTGGGGCGTTTGGCTGACTATCATCAATTGGGAATCTCAAAGAACCACCTGGCGCTGCTGGCGCTCGTTGATACCTTCTTTCCCTGTTTGACCACCATGTCTCTCGGCGGGGGACTGCTCTGGTTTACAGGTGATAAAAATTTACTATTTTCACTGGAGGTACTACCGGCTATAATAAGTTTATGCGCATTGATATTGATTCCATTCACGGTCAAACGCCTGTCTTCTTCTCCCTGGGGGAAAAATTTCCTTTTTTATTATTCCCTGTTGACCTTGCTATCAATACTATTCTGGCTAATTGCATCAATTTCTTTCCTGTTCTATTATTCATCAGTCTCGTTCAACATGACTCAATTGTCATTGCTGCAAGTCGCGGCAACCTATATCTTTTCATGGGGGGTTGGCTACATCAGCGTTTTTGCTCCGCAAGGAATTGGGGTTTTTGAGATTGTCGCGGGAAAACTCTTGACATTGCCAATGACTCTTGGTGGGGCAGTGGCGTTTCTTGCGGGTTTTCGCATGATTGCATTGGCTGCCGACAGTATTGCCTGGCTCATATATCGTATTTTGCTGTTAATTTCCTCAAAACAATCGGCAAAAGGTATTAAATTCTGAGAAATCCTCCTCCCCAGCAAGATTAGCCACTTTTATAATCGACATGACTATGGTGACACAATGAAAGTATTGTTAATCTCCCCGACCAAACTGTCGGGATTAAAGGCCTCGAAAGGAACCATTCCCGTTCCGCTCATTCATCTGGCGGCAATATTAAAACAACATGGCCATGAGCCTTCCATTCTGGATTTTTCAATTCTTTCAAGCCAGCACGAGGCCGATGGTTACAATTTTATCCGTGATATTCTGAAGCAAAAGATTGAAGATATTAAACCGGATCTGGTGGGGATCAATTGCTTTACAACTCTCCATTTCCCTTTTACCCAAAAAATCTGTGAAACGCTAAGATCCCTTCGTCAAGACCTTCCCATTGTCATTGGTGGAGCTCACCCCAGTCTGTTTTCAAAAGAAATTTTAGAACATGTCGCAGGCATTGATTATGTAGTTGTCGGCGAAGGGGAAGTACAGATGGCCATGCTTGCCAACGCCCTGGAGGCCAAAAATTCGGCGCAACTTAAAGATATCCCCGCATTTACCTACCGAAACAGCCGCGGCCACGTCATCTCGAACGAACGGAAAGACTATATCAGTGACCTGAACTCACTTCCCGAACCGGCATGGAATCTGATCAATCTTCCTGATTATTATGCTGATCATTCAACCTGGTATAACCCCAAAAAGCTCACATTCAACACCTGCGTGCCCATATTAACCAGCCGCTCCTGTCCGTTCTCCTGTAATTTTTGTGCCTGTTATGCAACCATGGGCAGAAAATTCCGTAAACGCTCTCCCCAGAAGGTGGTCGATGAAATCCAGATGCTCCATGAACAAAAAGGCCAGAACTATTTTGGCTTTATCGATGATAACGTCAATTTAGACAAGCAGCATATCCTAAATATATGCAGTGAAATTCAAAAACGGAATCTGAACATCCAGTACGAAACCACCTGCGGAGCCCATATCGCTTCATTAACTGAAGAAGTGATCGATGCTATGGCGGATTCGGGTTGTGTCTTTGTCCGTCTCCCCATTGAACATGGCAATGACCGCATCCGAAATGAAATTATCGGCAAAAAACTTTCTCGGGAAAAAATTTACTCTGCGGCATCTTATCTCAAAAAAAGGAAGATACTCACCAGCAGCATGTTCATTATGGGCTTTCCGGAGGAAACAACCGCATCTCTGGACGACACCTACAAAATGATCCAGGAATTGGAGTTGGATCTCAACTACGTGTTCAACATCATTCCTTTCCCCGGCACCAGAATTTTTAAACAGGCAATGGATGATGGCCTTTTTATCGGTGATTTTGATTTTAATAATCTATGGAAGGGCCTGGTAAACCTTGATCCGGTTCAGGATGAATGTAGATTTTTCATCAAACCGTACAATATGGAAATCCAGGAGCTCATGCACTACCGAAAATTGTTTGATTCGGTACAGTTTTTCAGTAAACATGCAAAGGATTTAAATAAAATAGATTGATTCATATCTGATTTAAAAAAAAGGATCTACACCATGAGGATTGTTTTTATTAATCCCTGTTCTGCCAAAAACATCGAAAATGACGGCGGAGAAATCTGTTTTGGCATAGCAATTGTTTCCGCATGCCTGAAAAAAGCCGGTCATGAAACGGAGTTGATTCAGGTAGTTTCTGACTACTCCGAGAAAGAAATAGTAAAAATATTGCAAGATAAGGGCAAAGCAGACCTATACGCCTTCCATTATTTGTCTCATTTTAGAAAAACAATTGAGATATGGAGCAAGGTAATTAAATCGTTCTCAAACACTAAAATAGTCTGTGGGGGGACCAGCGCTGTTATTGAACCGGCAACCTTGATGAATATCGGCGAGATAGACGCCGTATGCATCGGCGAAGGCGATCAGGCCATGATCAATTTCGTATGCCGGTTGCAGGAAGGAAACCTGGATTCCGGCGTGGAAAACTTCTGGATAAGGAAGTCGGACGAATCGGTGATCAAGGGTGAGGTTGCCTGTCTGACTTCTGACATAAATGAACTGCCGTTCTATGACATGAGCATTTTCGATTTGAACAACATCCGCGCCATGAAGCTTCGCGTCCCCTGTATTCCGGTAATCCTATCAAGAGGCTGTCCCTATAGCTGTACGTATTGCGCTAACAATAATGTCAAAAAGGCCTATCGGGGGAAAGGGCTCTATTTTCGTTTCATGAAACCCAGGCGGGCAATTGACGAACTCAAAAACATGTTGTCTTTCGTTGATAAACCCGCGACCTTCAGTTTTGTTGACGATACCTTTAATTTTGATCTGAAATGGCTGGACGAATTCTGCGCCCTCTATAAAAAGGAAATCGGCCTGCCTTTCAAGGCGATGGGACGTGGTGATCACATTACCAAGGAGTCGGCCCAAGTTATGCGGGAGGCAGGCTGCTTTCGTTTTGTCATCGGTGTTGAACACGGCAATTATCAAATCAGACATGATCTGCTCAAAAGAAAAATCTCGGACGAGCAGTTGCTTATTGCCGCAAAAATATTACAAAACGTTGGCATTCAGGTCCAATCCTGCAATATGTGCGGACTGCCGGGAGAGACCAGGGAAGATATGCTCTCCACCATTAAATTAAATGCGCATTGTAACATCGATATCCCGGTCTGCGCCATCTTTTGGCCTTTCAGGGAAACTGACCTGTATAATTTGTGTATCGAGCAAGGTCTTATCAATGATTCTTTTGATAAATCCATTGAGGCCTTCCCCACCCTTGCCGAAAACACGGTGTTAGATGTCAGCCCCGACATGAAGGACCATGTCAGGTTCAACAGTAAATGTTTTGCCATGCTGGTATATACCTATAAACAAATACTCAAATTACCCGATCACATGCGAAGCGCCTTATCCGGTTGGTTTGATACCCTGTACCTAACAGGAAAATTGGCGGAAATCTCGTCCGACGATTTGCTGCTTCGGCACGGAATGGAATTTGAAAACGGCATATATAAGGATATTGAAATCCCACTCCTGGAGACGATCAAAAAAGACTACGGGCTGCAGTTCAGCCTTCCTGAGATTGCCGGCCGAAGGATATAAGGAGCCGGCTATTAATCAGGTTCCTAGAGAAGGCGGATTATCTTCCCCTTGAAGCCCAGATTCAGAAGTCTGGCCATCATCGACCGGGACGAAGGACCAACGCCGATCACGACCGCAACATCGGCATTATCAACAATGGTCCCCAGGACATCATCCGGCGACCGGACACTTTTCCCAAGCAATGTCTTTTGCTGCTTCCTGGGATCTATATCGAAAAATGCCTGGATATTGCAACTACTCAAGGGACTCATTGCCAGATACATTGAAGTCCGGTACGAGACCCCCCACACATACACCTTTCGCTGGGTCTTCCGGAATTCTTCCAACTCCTCGGAGAAAAGCCCGTTACCTTCTCCAAACCAATTCAGCATCATCTCAATAAGTTCAAAATTTGGTTTCACCTGAACCGCAACGGGTTTTATCTGTTTACGGAAAATGCAGGACATGATCGGAAATGGATAATCCTCGGCAATATCAAGCATTCTACTGGCTGAATATTCCAATTTCATCCCATATGCCCCAAAAAGTGATTCAATATGGTGGATGTCAAAGTGATTGATATGCTCAAGGGTTAAATAGTGCAACGGAGAATATCCCGCAAAATCATGATAACGGGCAGCGTCAGGGACAGCGGCGAGGAGATATCCACTTGGTGCAAGTTGTTCATATGCCATTTTAATCGCGGCGTGCAGATCAAAAAAATGTTCAAAGATGTGTTTGTAAATCAGAAAGTCGGCCTTCTCCTTAAAAATGGGCAAGTGCAGGACAGACCCCCAATATGCCTCATACCCTTCCCCCTTAAGTCCATCAACGTAATCCCGGCAGAGTTCAACGCCAGCAAGGTTTTGAAAGCCGTGGGACTTCAAGGCGCGGATCAACTGGCCTTGTCCACAGCCGACATCAATGATGCGCGAATTGCCCGTTAACCCTCGTTCGATTAAAAATCGGGCTATCTCGCCGATATATTCCTTATCCGCCTGATAATCCTGATTGGTGGAATAGGAATGGATAAAATAGTGATCGCGATAGAAGTTATCAAAGTCAGCTTCTGTCGAAAAGGTATCATAAAACATGAAGCCACAGCGGCTGCAAGACACGAGATGCATGCACGGGGTGAGCGGGGTGTCATCAAAAAGGGCGTATTTCAGATCAAGCAGTTTAAAGCTCTGTTCATGCCGGCAGAGCGGACAAGGACGAATGGATTTAGAAACCAAAAGGGTGTTCAGTTTATTGATCGGCATGGTTTTGGTCACTTTCGTCGAAAAAGATAGCCGCCTGGGGCGGCGGTAATAAAAAGTTTGCGCTCGATCTCCCTGTCGACCACAAACGCATCGTTTTCTTTTAAAAATTGTTCTATTGCGGTCCTCGGGTTGTTACCCTTATCCCAGGGCCGGTCCGGAAACGATCCTGCCGGCATCTGCTCAACCACCGTATCAAAAACCACACAATAACAACCCGGCGTTACCAAGGGCGAATAAAGCTCAAGTTCTCTCGACACATGCTCGTGGGTATGGTTTGAGTCGAGGGAAACCATGATCCTTTTTTTGCCTTCCGTTAAGCCCCTTAGCGTTTCAATTGTGTTATTTTCAATGGATGAGCCTTCAATCAATCGGATACGGTGACTGAATGGATGTTCGACGATCCTCTTGCGGTTGTGCTTACGGATATCGATATCGATGCCAACAACAACACCATTCTCATGAACCATCTCCAGCAACGAGGCATAAAGGAGAAGCGATCCGCCGCGGGCTACTCCTGTTTCAACAATCAAGTCCGGTTTTGTTCGCCAAACAATCTCCTGCAACGCAACAATATCCTGTGGATACTGAATGATCGGCAGCCCCAGCCAATCAAAATTGTATGAGTACCCCTGTTTCAGAGACTCCAGAAGAAAGCGGTTTCCACTTTCCCGTAACTCCTTTTTCCTTGAATAACTCTTGATGCGCTCTTTTCGTTCTTGAAGAAACTGTTTGGTATCATCCATCACGATCCGCTCTTTTCAAGATTCGTTTCAACCGCGGCCATTGCCTTGTTGCTCAAAAAAATAGTGTTGGCATACCAGAGTCGTCCAGTCCGGGTATAAAGAAAGGGAGATATATCCCAGAGCTTATAGCCATACCTGACGCAGAAAACGAGAAAATCCTCAAAAACCACCTGATTGCTGTAAGTCTCCGCGAAATTCATCTCCACATAGAGCAGGGAAACCGCCTCCAAGCCAAGCAGCCTCTCGGCGCCTTTAAGAACCTCAAGCTCCGCTCCCTGAACGTCCAGTTTTAATACATCAATGGCGGCAATACCGTTCTCCATGCAAAACTGATCAAGAATAATTCCCTCAACCTCAATTTTTTTTGAGTCGTATTTGTTCCCGGAACTCAGTTTTATCAGCTTGGGATGCGGAAGAAGAAAAGAGCTTGCCTCAGAGACATTAGTTACAAAAAACGGAACCGTCCCGGTTTTGCTGTTTAATGCTTTAGGATGTAAGAATATTGCTTTGTCATGCCCCCAGTTCTTCTCGAGCGTAATAAAGGTTTCCGGATTAGGTTCAAAAGAGTGGATAGTGCTTTGAGAAAACGCCTTCCGAAAGAGGGTAATACTTTGTCCGATGTTCGCTCCAACATCAAAGATTATTGGTGCGGTGATTTTCAAATCCTGCACGATAGAGCAAAGCTTGTTAAAGGAATCCGTTTCTCTATCCTGCAGATACGTTGTCATGTGCATTCCATTATGAATTACCGTGAAAATAGAATTCAGGAGTCAGAATTCAGAATTCGCCCTGAACATGCCCAGCTTGT
>CAZDYX010000087.1:0-2071 GCA_964509775.1 uncultured Desulfobulbia bacterium
CGCGCTTCGAGGTCGACGCCATGAACCGCAAGACGGCGGTGATCGACGCCACCGGCTACCGCACCGAGGCGGAGGAACTCCTGCGGCGGTTTTGGCCGGAGTTAGGCATCGATGGGGTCGCTGAGCTTAAATCCGGCCTCGGGGTGAGGAGATTGATCCAGGGCCTGGCTTCCAGACATGAGATCTTGGCTCAGAAACGGCTCCAGGCCGAAAAAAGGGACCGGCAGGCAAACCAGGAGCTGAAAAAGACCGAGGCCAAACTTTTTCAACTTCCGGCGGACAAGGAGTATCCGGACCTCTCCCAGTCGCTCAAGCTGGCAAGAAAGGCCGGTGACCTTGACGATGATCTACGAACCAGGACCAGGGAACAGGCAAAGGCCAAGGAGGTCCTTATGCAGGATCTCACCAGGATCGGGATCTGGCCCGGTCTTCTCGAAGAGATTTTTGACCTGCCCCTGCCCCTGCACGAGACAATAGTCTGTTTTGCCGAGGAGCTCCGCGAATTGGACGAAGGGATTCGCGAGATCCAAAAGGAGCAAAAAAAGACCTCTCACAAACTGGCCGAGACCTTGGCAGGGATCCGGGAGCTCGAATGCGGCGGTGACGTTCCGACCGAAGAGGAGCTCGCCAGGGCAAGGGCCAAACGGGACCGAGGCTGGCAGCTTTTGCAACGTCAGTGGTTGATGGCTGAAGACGTTGTTGCGGAAAGCAGGGACTATGATCCGGACTTCACCCTGCCGGACGCCTACGAGAAACGGGTGGTTTGGGCGGACGCTACCGCGGATCGCCTGCGTCGGGAGGCGGACCGGGTCATGCGTTATGCCGGTCTCAAGGCCGAAGAGCACAAGCTCGCCACGGAACTGGAGGGCCTTAGCCTTCAAGGGCAGGAACTGGCAAGTCAACGCGCTGCCCTGGACGGGCATTGGCAGGAGATCTGGAAACCTTGCGCTATCACCCCCCGGTCTCCCAGGGAAATGGCCTCATGGTGGAACCATTTTGAGAACATCCGCATCCGGGCCGGGGAATTGCGAAGAAAAGAAGACGAGCTGCAGGCAAGGACCGAGGGTCGGGAGGTTCTACAGCAGGGCCTGCTCGGAGAGCTCCGGCAGATCGGCGAGGAAAAGGAATTTCCGGATGACTTGCTCGCACCGGTCCTGCTCTACGCCGAGACCGTTTTAAACCGTCTTAAGGAAGTGGAGGAAAGACGAAACAAACTCCTCGGAAAAAAACAAGAGGTTAATGAAGAGCTTTGTTTGACCGCGGAAGATTTACGCTTTGCCGAGGACGAGATGACTCGATGGCAAAGGGATTGGGACCAGGCCGTGGGGCCTCTCGGTCTCCGGCGGGCGATCTTTCCGACCGAGGCGGATGACATCCTTGAGGCGTTGCAGGGGTGTTTCGGCAAGTTAAAAGAGGCGGATACTCTGCAAAAAAGGATTGACGGTATCGACCGGGATGCCCGGATCTTCATGACGGAGACTGAGATCCTCATAAGGCGGGTGACGCCGGACCTCGTGGGCCTGCCGCTTGAGCAGGCGGTTGCCTCTCTTCACGGCCGTTTGACCTTGGCCAAGGAAAACCGGGCGCTCCTTAAACAAAATAATGAGGAACTGCGGAAGGGAGAAGAGGAAATCAGGACCGCAGACGCGACCCTCCTGGCCCTGGAGGAACGGCTTGCCGAATTGGTTCGGACAGCCGGCTGCTTAAGCTGCGAGGAACTTGATATTGCCGAGCAGAGATCTTCCGAGTATCTGGAGCAAAGGAAGAGATTAACCGAGGTCGAGGAGACCCTTTTGCTGATTGCCGAGGGCGTGAGCCTTGTAGACCTTGAACAGCAATCGGCCACGCTCAATCCCGATGAACTCCCCGCCCGGATTGAAACCCTAACGCGGGAGATAACCGTGGATCTCAATCCGCAGTTAAAGGCCCTATCCGAGGAGATCGGCGAAAGGCGCCACGAGTTTAAACGGATGGATGGCAGCGCCAAGGCGGCCGAAATTGCGGAAGAGATCCAGCAGATACTGGCCCGCATCCGGAGGCTTAGCGATCGATACGTCCGTCTCAAGCTGGC
>CAZDYX010000087.1:2081-10610 GCA_964509775.1 uncultured Desulfobulbia bacterium
CGAAATCGAACGGCTCCGCGTCGAGAATCAGGACCCGGTATTGCGGCTGGCCTCGAAAAGTTTCACGCATCTCACCCTCGGCTCTTTTGTCGGCCTGCAAAGCGACACCGATGACGACGGCAGACCCGTCATCGTCGGCAAGCGGCCGGACAACACCTTGGTTCCGGTCTCCGGCATGAGTTCAGGCACGAGGGATCAACTCTATCTCGCCCTCCGCCTGGCTTCACTCGAGTCGCGTCTTACCACGAGTGAGCCGATGCCGTTTATCGTCGATGACATCCTCATCAACTTCGACGACGCCCGTTCCAAGGCAACCCTGGAAATACTGGCCGATTTGGCGACCAAAAACCAGATTATCCTTTTCACCCATCACCAGCGGATAAAAGAAGAGGCAAAAAACATCAAGGAAAAGGTGTCTATCCACGAACTGTGATGGTCCGGAAGAACAAGCAGATTTTTTGTTGGGTTTCGCATGATACGCTCAACTGGAGATCCCGGTCCCCCTCGCCTTGAAAGGGGCATAAAGGGGGTCCCCGATCAAGACCAGGCGCCAGGAAACAAAGGGCTGCGCCAGGGCATAACACTCGGCGAGGGTCAACCGGCCCTCGATCAAGGTGCCGAAAAAGATCTCGGGTACCGGAAACCCTTGCACATACGGCTCACTGACCGGCCCAACCGTGGCCGCCACTCCCTCCTCCAGCATCCTCTTGCACCAGACCTGGCTGCCCTTCTGCTTCAGGGTGGAGCATTCGCTGCTGGCGATGTGAAAGCCCACAGCTCCCCGGTGCCAGGTAAAGGCACCCACATATTTCGCCAGGCTGTACCAGCCGCAGTAGAGCGCTGCATCGGGCGCGGAGCCGGGCGAAAACAACTCCGTCTTATCGTCCAAAACCACGGCCAGCCGGCCGTCCTTTCGTACCCGTTCCGCAGCCAAGTGGATGGACAGGTCATAGAGCCCATAGCCGTGGCTGGCTTCTCCTTCCGAACTCGAAGCCGGCCTGGGCCTTCGCGCGTCAAAATAGGCGGTGCCAGACAGCCCCTCCTTTTCCGTGGCAATGCTGTCGTCGATGATCCGGCGCACTGTTTTCTCGTCAGGGCCATCCAACCTGGCGACCATGAAGACCCGGCCCGGCCGCTCGGCGGCCGGGCTGCCGCGATAGCCCAAAAACTGAGGGTTCGGAAGAAAGCCGGCAAGCTGATAGTGCTCATCGAGGACAAGGGCGAGTTCGGAATCGAGCGAGGCGACCTCATCGTCTTTTCGCAAGGAGGCAAGCTGCTTTGAAAGCCCTGCCATTTCTTCTCCCAGGGCTACCCGCTTATCCTCGCCTTCGGGGCCGAGGTCTTCCAGGGCAACCTTCAGGGCCTGTTGCCGGCGCTGCAGCTCGGCCATTTCCCGTTGTTCCTTCGGCGAAAGGGGATCTGGCTCGATCCGTAGAGGCAGCCCGTACATGAGCACGAGACAGCGGATACTCCCCGCCTGATCCTTTTCCCTGAGGAACTTGCGGACCCGGGCCGCCACCTGTTTTGCATAGGCATCCCTGCCGCAATACTCCTTGTCAGTGAGCCAGAGGGCGAGAAAGTTCTTCTCCGGCACCCCCCGCGCCTTCATATAATATCTGGCCAGGCCGACACTGCTCGTCGCATTCTGATTGGCCAAAACCAGGAGCTCACGGGGCTCGAGGGCATGACCCAAAACCGGGAGCAGAATGATAACCAGGGTGGCCAGAACCACAACCAATTCCTGCTCACCTCTGCGAATTCCTGTTTTCATGCCTCCCTCCCCATGCTTTCCGATTTCGCCCAGGCATGCTGCCATTAAGGAGGCAAGCTTCTGACCATCGACCGTCAGACCGACGAGAAGACCTCGTAATTCAAACTGCCGGGCTTCTAAAAAGCGATTGAATCAAAGTTTTCGGGCGCTTCCGAATGGTTCCGGCCTTGCAGTATGTGGCGTTGGGGACATTATTTCTTGAATAGTATTCATGTCTATCTTCGTATTTGGCGAGTTGTTCGCAGGATTTAAAAGCGGCACCAAAGGGGCGAAAAATGCGCAACTGCTTGAACGGTTCCTCGGTAAACCCACCGTAACTCACAGCTCAATCTATCCATGTCTCGGCCGGTGTGGCAAAAAACTCCTGAAGAGGGATGCCGTTGCCACCAACGACGAGAAGCCGTGCATCGTTATACCGGGCACGAAACAATTCCAGCCCTGGGGTCTTGCCGCTCCTGCCGCTTTTTACCTCAATCGCCCAGAGCTTTATCCCGCGGGTAATGACAAAATCTACCTCGCAATCCCCTTCCCGCCAGTACGTGAGGGCATAGTCCGCTGAAGACAGGTTATTGATTAGATAGCCCCCCACGGCATTCTCGACTAGACGTCCCCACCAACTCGTATCGGCGATTGCTTCATTGAACGAGCGGTTTGACAGGGCGTTGACCAGGGCATTGTTCCAGAGCAGCAACTTGGGACTGCTCCCCCGTTTGCGGACAGACCCCCGCGAAAAGAGCCCCAGTCCGCTGACAAGAAAAGCTGTTTCCAGCAGCCTGAGATAGTGGGCAAGGGTCGTCGTATTGCCGGCATCCTGCAATTGTCCGAGCATTTTGTTGTAGGAGAGGATCTGAGCCGGAAACGTCGCCGCTAGGGCGAATAGATGCCGCAGTAGCGTTGGTTTGGTGATCTTTTGGAGCTGGAGTACGTCACGCGCCAGCACCGTTTCGATCAATGAATCGGTCACGTACCGCTTCCACTTCCGCTCGTCGTCGCTAAAGGCCGCCGCGCCGGGATAACCCCCGAAATAGAGCCAACGCGGCAGATCCCAGCCGAAGGCATCAACGCATTCTTGAAACGTCCAGTGGCTGCAACGATGCAGGAAAAATCGTCCTGTCAGGCTTTCCGATAACCCTACCTGGATCAGCAGCGCCGATGATCCCAGTACCAGTAATCGAATATCACGTGACGTGCGCCGGCCGGCATCCCACTTGCTTTTCAGGGATTCACTCCAGCCGCGCACCTTCTGCACCTCATCGAGCACCAGAAGTACCGCACCACCCGAACGGTCCGCCTCAACCTCGGCCCGGCGCCACTGGGTTTCGATCCATTCCGGCCCCGGAGGAAGAGGACTGTCAGCGGAGGCGTAAACCAAAGGAAACGGCAGCTTTTCCATCACTTGTTGGGCGATAGTTGTTTTCCCTGCCTGCCGAGGACCGGTCATGACCTGAAAGATGGGCTGCTGCCTCGCAAATTCACTAACCAGCAACGGTACCAGTGACCGTTCAAAGTTATTCATATACGCAGTATAATTGAGCAGTTAACCATCTACAACAAATATTACTCAATGAGTGAGCAAAATTACTCAATGACTGAAATGGAGTATTTTATGCGTTTCTAAAGAAATGCTAAATTGCAAGACTTGCCCCCGGCTACGTGGATTTGCCCGGAAGACCAAGTTTTTGCCATACTTGCCAAAGTGGTTGACGAGTTTCAATCCTTGTTCTTATGGATTTGCCCGGAAGACTCCTCTCTGAAGTACTGGCACAGATATCGGCTATGTTTCAATCCTTGTTCTTATGGATTTGCCCGGAAGACGCATTTGCCTGGCAATTTTCAACCCCTATGATCTTGTTTCAATCCTTGTTCTTATGGATTTGCCCGGAAGACTCAAACTCCTCCCTGGATACCATCTCCGTAACAAAGTTTCAATCCTTGTTCTTATGGATTTGCCCGGAAGACGCGAAAATTGCCGTAACTACAAACAATCTGGTTACGGGTTTCAATCCTTGTTCTTATGGATTTGCCCGGAAGACACAATAAGGCCACAAAAAGACTCTCTGAATACAGGGGTTTCAATCCTTGTTCTTATGGATTTGCCCGGAAGACAATTTTGTTGCTTGTACAACAACCGGTTTAAATCTTGTTTCAATCCTTGTTCTTATGGATTTGCCCGGAAGACTGTTTGCGAGGCCGTCGGATCAATGCCGGAGCGGTTGAGTTTCAATCCTTGTTCTTATGGATTTGCCCGGAAGACTCACAATCATCATATCGACTAACAACCGACAGTTATAGTTTCAATCCTTGTTCTTATGGATTTGCCCGGAAGACCTACACTGTAGAGGCCAACGACGACGACCTGCTCAAGTTTCAATCCTTGTTCTTATGGATTTGCCCGGAAGACTTATTGGTAATAATCAGTATATCCGTTGGCTCAAGGGTTTCAATCCTTGTTCTTATGGATTTGCCCGGAAGACACTTCCTTCGCCGCTTGTGAACTGCTGATAAGGTCGTTTCAATCCTTGTTCTTATGGATTTGCCCGGAAGACCATTAATTTCCGTGTTGGAGCTCAATGTTCCGTTGATGTTTCAATCCTTGTTCTTATGGATTTGCCCGGAAGACTCATTGCAAATCCACCACCCCAAGGAGTTGGAATATAGTTTCAATCCTTGTTCTTATGGATTTGCCCGGAAGACTTTTTTCGGTATTTTCTGCCTCCTCGGAGAGTATTGTGTTTCAATCCTTGTTCTTATGGATTTGCCCGGAAGACTGTTCAGACCACTAGTCCATGTGATCAAGCCCCCATGTTTCAATCCTTGTTCTTATGGATTTGCCCGGAAGACCACCCCTACCGCTGACACGGCAAGCCAATTTGTTTTGTTTCAATCCTTGTTCTTATGGATTTGCCCGGAAGACAGACATAGATCCCGGCCCTCCTTGTCGGTGCCACCGGTTTCAATCCTTGTTCTTATGGATTTGCCCGGAAGACTGTTGAAGTGGCTGCATCATCCCACGGAGTTCGGCTAGTTTCAATCCTTGTTCTTATGGATTTGCCCGGAAGACTTTCCGTGGTGTCTGCTACTGCGGTATCGGCCTCGTGTTTCAATCCTTGTTCTTATGGATTTGCCCGGAAGACTGGTATTGTGGGCGCCTGGGAGTCAGTAGGAAATTCAATGTTTCAATCCTTGTTCTTATGGATTTGCCCGGAAGACTGTATTTTTATTTACCAGTCAAATATTTAGATTATAGTTTCAATCCTTGTTCTTATGGATTTGCCCGGAAGACCGCTTTTCCCCCATAAAGCCTTATACAGCCTGTTTTTAACCCGAATTTTCGTTGGCTCTTTTTCTGGCTTCTCACTCTTATTTACCCCCTTTCCAATGCATTTCAACCACCGATTTACATGGACTTTCATCCTGCATCACCTGACAATTACTACATTTTTTCCAGCCACAAGACGTAGGCGCAATAAAAACAAACCATGCAGGTTACGAACATACATTCCGGTAACAACAATCCAGACATTTTGCCGTATTCTTTGTCCCTACAGGATAATATCCTTTCTGGGTGATTGCAATCATTTCACCAATCATCATTTTCAGCCGGTCAAAATCTTTATCTGTGATCGCGATCTCCTTTAGCAAACTATTACTGCGGGTATAGCAAACGTACCCACGGCGCACCGCCTTTCCATAATTTTCCTGAATCAGCAGCGCATAAAACACCACCTGATATCGATAGGTGGAGAAGATCCGGTCGTTATATTCGGCAAATTTATAATCCAACGGCGCCATTGTGCCGTCGTCCAGCGTCAAAACTTCATCCACAATACCTTTAATATTGTAACGGGGCGACGACAACCAGACACCCAGCTCTTTGCTGACACAACCGATCTTCTTGCGCAGATAATCAACATTGGCAGTCTCACGTTGGGTATGCACCTCACGCCCGATCTGCACCTTGTAACGCCGATCCTCATGCTGGCTGATGCAAAGGCAGTTCATGAAATAGATGAAACGCGGACAGAACAGATATTCCAACAGCTCCGATGCAGTAACAAAAATTCCTTCAGTATTCATCGGCTTCACAGAATCAGCGCCTGAAGCTTGCCGCTCACAAGCTGCTTATCGAACGAATTGCCCAGCAAGCGGATTTTCCTGAAATCATCCTCACACACGGGGAAGAGATAGACGGCATCGGTATCCAGATCAATCAGGTCTTTGCATTTCAGCCCCAGTTCGTCCACCTCGTTTTTATTGAGATCGCCCAGGAAGCAGCTCTTCTGCACTCGATACAGGCCGTATTCCTTACAAAACTTTGCAACCTTTGTGCGAGACTTGTCTTTGACGATATCGTAAATCACCCAGGTCAGCATGTTTTTTCCTCTATCAGGCTGTTGGCAATACGATGGCACTCCATCTGGATGGTGTTGCGTCTTTGGATATTTCGCCCCCGGTAGCGGATTGATTCGTCAAAATGCTTGTTCAGCGCCTCGATCAGAAAAGCCTTTCCTTCCTTGTTTAGTGTCATGCCGTTATTGGGCAGCTTGTCGAAGTATTCCACCTTTACCTTGCGTCCGGAAAAGAGGAAGACAACCGGTTCCTCGGCATAGATGCGAAATTGCTCTATCAGGTCGAAGACCAGCGATTTTTTATTGTAGTTATCAGTGTGAACAAACCCGATATAGGGATCAAGTCCAGCCAAAATGCAGCCCTTTTCCACCAGCGAATACAGGACTCCATAGCCGTAATTGAGCATGGCGTTGAATTCGTCCTTCGCCGGATTGCGACTGCGACCATCAAAACGAAAACGCTCCGGCATAACATGACTGAGCAGTTCAAAATAGATTCTTCCGGCTGTCCCCTCCAGCCCCATGATGGTTCCGCGCCGCTCATCCAGTGTCCCGGAGAGCGCGCCCAGTTTCCTGCTGAGCTCCTTCAAGCTGCTGGATGATGCCTTCAGCTTTTCGGCCTTGTCCTCGCGCGGACGGCTCAGGCGATCCAGAAACTCCGCCTGATTGGAGACTTTCGCCGCCACCCACTCCTTCGCCAGGTCGAGCCCCTGCTCGGACTCACTTATTTCAAGCTGACGCCGGCGAATCAGAGTGGTGCTGCCCAGCTTGGAATGCCATACACGCCCGTAAGGGTCGCCATGATGATCTAGAAAGACAATGTCAATATTGTTGTCCATTGCCAGCTTGATAGCATCGGTGGAAAGATAGGCGCTGGTGCTAATCATGATTGATTCCACCTTGCGCGGCGACACCTCAAACACCTTGTCCTCGTTCTTGATGACAAAGCATTCGCCGCTTTTTTTCAGATATGCGCCGTAAGTATTGATGACGAGTTGCACGGTTACCTCTCCTTGTTCAATAATGTGTTGTCTCCACTGCGTTGACATCTTAACGAGTTATGTTACTATAAGAAAAAATATTCGAGGTTAGCTACGATGTCCGCCGCTGAAACTCAAGAAAAACTTAAAGAAGTTATCACTAAAATCGTCAGCGCCTTTCACCCGGAACGGATCATTCTTTTCGGTTCCCACGCTTGGGGTACACCCGGACCGGATAGCGATGTGGAGTTGTTGATCAGCAAAGAGACTGACGATGTTCGCCGGACCGCCAGGGAGATTGACGGCCTGTTGTTTCCCCGTCTTTTCCCGATCGACTTGATTGTCTCTACCCAAAAACAAGTCGAGAAGCGCAAAGAAGCCGGCGATTTTTTTATTAATGATATCCTGTCAAAAGGCAAGGTCGTCTATGCCCGGTGATGCTGAAAAAATCTCAGCCGAATGGTTCCGGAAGGCCGAAGACGACGAAAAATCCATCCGGGCCATTCTCAAGGAAAATGGGGCGCCAAGCACGGCCTGTTTCCTATCACAACAGCTTGCGGAAAAATACTTGAAAGGCCTGCTGGTTTTTTTCGGCAGACCTTTTCCCAAGGTTCATGACCTACTCCAACTTGAGACACTGCTCCTTGGGTCTGAACCAGAAATCAAAACACTTCATGAACATCTAATCGTTCTAAACCGGTATTATATCGAAACTCGCTATCCCGGTGATTATCAGCAGTTCGACCTTTCTGAAGCGCAAACGGCTTTCGATGCCGCTCTGCAAGTCAAGCAGCATATTTTGCAAAAGACAAATTTACCTAATGTATAGCAGCGTGCAATAAAGACTGTTTTTTGCATGCTGCTATACATTAGCTTTAACAAGCAACATCCTCCATCAGCCCAAATCCTTTTGATACCATCTTGCCCACGCCAACAAAGGCCGGTATCCGGAAGTTGGTGACGAATTCCGCATGGAAGCCGAGCATGGGAGTTTGTCCGGCTTTCAACCGAACCTCATCGAAACGCAATAATTTGACCATGATCTTTTCCTGCACATCAAGTTCGACATTCGTGGCTAATGCCAGCATATTTGCCGCCATGATCCGTTCCAGCAAGGAACGGCGCTCCACAACGCCACTCATCTGAACATAACGCTCATAGTTTTCCTCGTTAAGCGCAAGCCATGGTGTATGGCTTTGATAGTGATACAGATCGCCGCAAATCCCGGCATCATCATGGATGTCGTGCAGTTCTGTGCCGGTCACCTGATACACCTTCTGTCCGCACTGCAAACTCGACTGCTCACGATAGATCCGCTCAACAATTTCCAGTCCGTCGTCAAAAGATATCAGATGCGGAACCCGGTCGATCACCAGATAGCGCACCCGTGGAGAGCGGTAATCAAAGCCAGCACCGTTATGATTGTGCA
>CAZDYX010000088.1:0-736 GCA_964509775.1 uncultured Desulfobulbia bacterium
GCAGCACATCCCCCTCTACCAGGGCCTTTTAACCCCTACCGGGAATTGCTGGCTTGGCTGTTGGCGATACCATCGTTTACTACAAGTTGCACTGAATAGGTGCCGAAAAGATCTACGACAAAATAGGGATTCACAGAGGTGGGAATAGCGAGAATCGCCTTACTTCCTTGTGGCAAGGCGACAAATGACCAGGCGAAGGTGAGGGGGTCGCCGTCGATGTCGCTTGAACCACTCCCATCAAGGGTTCCCGTATCAGTGACATAAACTGATTGGTCCGGTCCGGCGTTGGCCACGGGCGCTGTGTTCAGCCCGGCCAGGACCCGGAGGCTATAACTGAACTTCGCTGTCGAGGGATTGGCAAAGTTCCAACGCTTGGCTGCTGTGCTTGCTTGGGGAAGGAGCTGGTTATTCGTTGCGGAGTAGAGAAAATAGGGCTTTCCATCGGTAGTCTTGCCATCTGGATTTGCAACCGTGACGGTTGCTGGGGTAACCGAGTCAACCACCACCTTGATGGGCGCAAAGAGAATATCCTGGGAGATGTTCTTTACCGAGATATTCAAATAGCTCAACTTATTTACCCGGTCGTAGTTGAGTATCCCCTTCACCACCTGGACCTTGGCGGTCACATCCGTTTCGGCTTGCGCCACGGTAGCACCAAGAATGGTCATGGCTGCGACAAACCACACACCGAGCTTACGGATCCTATTGAATATGCCCTTTTCCATTTTCTCCCACC
>CAZDYX010000088.1:746-10546 GCA_964509775.1 uncultured Desulfobulbia bacterium
CAGCGGCCGAGGTGGATAAAAGCGACGCCTTGCGGATCTTGATGCGGAAATATAATACCCAGGCCAGGAAGATTGCAGAAAAACAACAACAGGGACCTGACCATAAACAAGGAACAAATCTGTTGGTTAACGGTGGCTTTACCGACCGCCTGACCGGCTGGACCCGGCAGATGTCACCGTCTGTTTAGCCCTCGCTTGACGGGGAAAAGCCGGTATCCAGTAATTTCAACAAGTTACAAAAACCTCTGGACCCCGGCCTTCGCCGGGGTGACGACTTTTGCAAGATGCTCCCTTGTAACAGTTACCCAAGGTTCATGGTTAGCAAATTGAGGATAATAATTTTTTCCTTTTCCCAAACAACCCTACAAGCCCGCTTCCCAATAAAAGTATGCTTGCTGGTTCGGGAACAGGGTTCGTTCCAGATCCTCCTTGGGCGGCAAGATCTATATTAAAAACCTTGGCTGTGGCAGTGGAGAACCCATCACCGTCCCAGATCAACCCCCAATCAATCGAGATGGTCTGACCTTAATAAGGGGCCATATTAAAGATAAAATTGCCGCTTTTACTTCCAGAGTGACCTGCAGAAAATTGTTCTGCGTGGTTGATATTGAATTGGAGGTAATCGGTGTCATCGATGGTTAAAGTCACGACGTAATCAAAGGTGAGCTGGCTGGAGTTCATGGGAACAAAGAAGAGATCGTTATAAAAATATAGTGCAGCATCTAAAGCGTTTTCAGTGAAGGTTATTGTACCTCCATTTTCAACAACGCTTCCCGAAACAGTTTCTGAAACCAAAAAACTGGTCAGGTCAACCAGTGTGGCTGATACAATGGTAGGGTAATATCCGATGCTCAAAACAGCTAATATGCCAAGAATCAATTGCTTCATTTTTTCCTCCATTTTTTTCAACATTTTTCCATAACAAGCTATTTTTATCCCCATATTAGCAGCAAGTTTTATGCCTAGCTATAATAAAAAAACTATTAGTGCTTCTTCTCTTGTTAAAACAATTGGATACGATTTTTCACCCTTTTCGATTTACCCTGATGAAGAGGGTTTTTCCTGATACGCGGAATTACTTATTCTCTTTTCCGGAAAATTCATAAAAAAACGAGCGTATTTTCGCCTCGATTTTCTCTCCTTTCTGGGGTCCGGCTGGGAGGCTATGTGGATGATAAGAAGTTGCTCTCGGGAAGGCCGAGGTCAGAAAGGAAAAATACGCGTTAGGCCCGCCAGCTTCCGATCAAAGAAAGACCCAATCAGCCTCTGGGCATCGCTACCATGAAGAAAAGAGAGTGTCAAGGTAAAATAGTTTTGGTACGCAACAAAAGTCGGACAATCTTGGTAATAGGGGGACTTTAGGGGTAAAAAATCAGGTATACTTTATCCGCCTCGCATTTACAAGATCGCCTGTCCTAAATCGATGATGGGACAGGGTTCCTCATAGCCCAGCCAACCGTTCCGGAGAGCGCGCCCAGTTTCCTGCTGAGTTCCTTCAAACTGTTGGATGATGCCTTCAGCTTTTCGGCCTTGTCCTCTCGCGGACGACTCAGTCGATCCAGAAACTCCGCCTGATTGGTGACTTTTGTAACGACCCATTCCTTCGCCAGGTCGAGCCCCTGCTCGAACTCACTTATTTCAAGCTGCCGACGGCGAATCAGGCCAGACCTGGCACTCCGGACAGCGGCCCAGCCACTTGCCGGTCTTATACCCGCAATTCTGGCAGACATAACAAATCCCGGTCTTTTTGCTCAACATCTTCTCCCCCTGCCTATTCATAATATTTTTTTTCCCATTTGTCATCCGGCATTACTCTTTGGGGTTCGTCCTGCCGGACGTAATCGTTCACCCCCCTCCCAACCTCCCCCCGCTGGGGGGAGGAGTTGTTGCGTACTGTCTGGCAGGGGTTGCCTTCCACTCCCTCTCCCAGCGGGGGAGGGCCGGGGAGGGGGTGAACGGTTACCGCCGGACCGTCCGAATCGCGTTGACATTTTACGGCTGCCTGTGTTTTAGATATCCCAAGGTAGACGCGGTGCGCCAACCTTGGGCTTTGTTACAAAACCGCGTTGCGGTTTATCGGTGAATATCGTAATGGGTACTTGACGAAACGATGATAATAGCTAAAAAATCAAACCCAATGCCATGGAGTGTGTACCTGTGCATACCAAAAATTTGGTGATTGCCTCCCGATCCCCTGAAATCAAACAATCGGCGGTGGTGGGCTGGGTGCTCTATGATCTGGCCAACACCATCTTTTCGATGGGGGTTATATCCCTTATTTTTCCCCTGTGGATCAAGGAAACCGTGGGGGAGGAGCGGGCAGACCATGTCTATGGCGTTATTGCCGGCATTTCCATGGCCCTCATTTTTGTGGCCTCGCCCCTGCTCGGGGCCATGACGGATCGAGCCCGGAAACGGATGCCCTTTTTGCTGGTGAGCACCCTCTGCTGCGTGGGGTTTACGGCATTTTTGACCCGCACCGGCCTTTATGGCACGGCCGTTTTGTTTATTTTGGCCAATGTGGCCTACCAGGCCGGCCTGCAGTTCTACGACGCCCTGCTTCCCGAGGTGAGCACCGAGGCCAACCGGGGAAAAATCGGGGGGATCGGCGTGGGGATCGGATATCTGGGCTCCTATATTGCCGTTGGGATCGGCCTTTGGTTACAAAGGACCTTCCACGTGGTGGACAAGCCCTTTTATTTCTTCCTGGTCGCCCTGCTGTTTCTCCTCTTTGCCCTGCCCTGTTTCTTCCTGGTTAGGGAACGCGGCAACCCTAGCCCTCGGCCCATAAATCTGGCGATGATCCGTGTTTCGACCCGGGAGACGATCCAAACCCTTAAGGCCGGTAATCAGTATCCCGGGCTCCTGCGTTTTCTTGTCGGCCGCGTCTTTTATACCGACGCCATCAATACGGTAATTAACTACATGGCCATCTTTACCGCCAACGTGGCCCTCCATGCGGGCCTTACCAAACCCCAAAGCGAAGAGAAGGCGCACTGGATCATGCTCTTTGCCATCACCTTTGCCGTGGCCGGCGGTTTTTTCTGGGGCTTTCTTACGGACAGGTTGGGGCCGAAGCGGACCTTAAATCTGGTATTATCGGCGTGGATGGTGATCTTTCTGCTTGCGGCCCTCGTGGGCCTCCTGGGACTTCCCTTGCCATGTATGTACGGGGTGGCGGCTCTGGCCGGTTTTGCCCTTGGCGGGGTGTGGGCTGCGGACCGACCCTATATGCTTTGTTTGACCCCGCCGCACCGGATCGGCGAATTTTATGGCCTGTACGGGATGGTGGGAAGGTTCTCGGCCATCACCGGCCCGATGCTCTGGGCCGCCACCACCTATCTGGCGATCCAATATTTCCATCTGACTCCCCTGGTCGGGGAGGGTATATCCATCCTTATCCTGCTTTTTCTGGTGCTTGTAAGTTTTATCATCCTCCAGCCGATATCCGACGAACCGCGTAATTGGACCGGATCCGCATGAAAAAATTAGCCCGTTTCCTGTTACGTCTGCTTTTCGGCTTCCGGGCCTTTAACGAGGAGGTGTTGAATGCCCCCGGACCGCTCCTCTTGATTCCCAACCATGTCTCCTGGCTCGACTGGCTCTTTGTGGGCGTCTGCCTCGATGACGACTGGCGGTTTGTGACCTCCAGCGCCACGGCCGAGATCTCCTGGCTGCTTCGCAAAATCATGGTGAACCGCCGCACCTATCCGATCGATCCCTTTTCCCCCTATGCGGCCAAACATATGGCCGAGTTCCTGCAGCAGGGGGGGCGGCTGGTCCTGTTTGCCGAGGGCCGCATCTCCCTTACCGGGGCACTGATGAAGCTCTTTGAGGGCACCGGCTTTCTCCTCCACAAGACCGAGGCCCGGGTGATCACTGCGTATCTTAAGGGCGCCAAAAGAATCCGCTGGGTTCGCCATAAGGGCCGCACCCAGTGGTTTCCGCAAGTTGATGTTCATTTCAGCCCCGTTCTTACCCCTCCCAGGCCCGACCACGAAGGCGTTGCCGAGGCCCGGAAGAAAATGACGAACTGGCTTCGCGACCAGCTCGTCAGGCAACAGTTCGAGATCGAGATGAAATACGGCCCTGCAACCGTGTTTACGGCAATAGTCCAAATGGTCCGGAAAATCCCCCAAAAGACAATCCTGGCGGATTCAACCGGACAAAACCTCACCGGCTCCCGCCTGCTTCTCGGGGCGGATCTGCTCGCCTGTCGTTTCCGGAAAATTCTTTCTCCCGGGCCGGAAAGGGTCGGGGTCCTCCTTCCCAACGTCACGGCCACGCCGATCGTGTTGCTTGGTCTCTGGGCCGAAAACAAGGTCCCGGCCTTGTTAAATTATTCATCCGGGGTGCCCACCATGGTTACCTGCGCCCAGGTTGCCGGCATAAGGCGGATCGTCACCTCACGCCGCTTGGTTGACCGGGGCAACCTAGACCTCGAACGCTGTATAGCCGCAGGAATCGAGTTCATCTTTCTCGAGGATGAACGCCGTCATATCTCTGCGACCCGGAAAATGTTTGCCTTCATCCAACAGAAAATTCAACCCCTGCACTTATTATCCGGATGTAGCCTTACGTTCGACAGCACTGCGGTGATCCTTTTTACCAGTGGTTCAGAGGGCATGCCCAAGGGGGTTAACCTTACACACAAAAATCTTATGGCCAATATCCGGCAAATGCTCGCGGTAACGGACATCGAGGACCACGACCGCGTCTTCAATGCCCTGCCCCTCTTTCACAGCTTCGGACTTATGGGCGCGCTAATGCCGCTGGTGCGGGGGCTTTTCGTCTATCTTTACCCCTCCCCGCTCCATTATCGCATGGTGCCGGTGGCCCTTTACGACGCGGCCTGCACCATATTCCTAAGCACCAATACCTTTTTAAACGGCTATGCGCGCCGGGCCCATCCCTATGACTTTTGCTCGCTACGTTATCTTTTTGCCGGCGCGGAAAAACTGCAGCAGGCCATTGCCGACACCTGGTCCCGGCGCTTCGGCGTCCGCGTGCTCGAGGCATATGGGGCCACGGAATGCAGTCCGGGCATTTCCGTGAACTCCCCGTTGAATCCACGCTTTGGTTCGGCAGGACAACTCTTGCCGGGTATGGAATATAAACTGGTAGCGGTGGAAGGCATTGATGACGGGGGTCGGCTTTTTGTGCGCGGTCCCAATGTTATGGCCGGCTACCTGAACCCTGATGCCGATGCCAGGTTCAAGGCCCTTAACGGCTGGTATGACACCGGCGATATTGCGCGGGTCGATGAGGATGGTTTTGTGTTTATCTTGGGCCGGTTGAAACGCTTTGCCAAGGTAAGCGGGGAGATGGTGAGCCTCACCGCCGTGGAGGATGCCCTGGCCGGTGCCTTCCTCCATCATGGCCTGCGCTGTCAGGTAGCGGTCTTAAGCCGGGCTGACGAGGAAAAGGGCGAGGCGTTGATTGCCGTAACCAATGAACCGGCCCTGCAACTTGACGAAATCCGCACGGTATTAAGATCCAAGGGTCTTACCAATCTCTGCATGCCCCGGGAAATAAAGGTGGTGCGGGAGATCCCGAAACTCGGCACCGGAAAGGTGAACCATCGGGAGTTGGAGCGGCTACTGCTGGCAAGCTGAGCAGGTTTGGTTACGCCGATTGAACAAAACCGCAAGCGTAGCAGCGCTACGTTGAGGAGGTTTTGGACCGACGACCCCGTCCATGGAATTTGTAGCCGGCTGCTGTAGAAGCCAATTTCCAAACAAACTCTAAGGTTGACGCCGTGTAACATATAATCTACACATGAACCATGTATGAAACGCCATACCGCATTGAATACTATATTGATGACGAGGGAAGGGAGCCGTTCCGAGAATGGCTTTACAGGCTTCGTGACCGTGCCGTCATCGCGCATCACCGCCCGTCTTGGTCGCGTAGAGCTTGGAAACCTAGGAGTTAGCAAGGGCCTGTGCAAGGCGTATGCATACACATTTTTAACCGGCGCGACCGCTCGATTCCAGCGGTCGTTGCGGGTGCGCCCCGTGGGCCGGAAGCCCAAATAGTGTTGGGAGGCCAAAAACCAGGAAAACAACGCCCATTAGCGCAATCAGGCCGTTAGATCAAGGAACCGGAGATTATCGACCTTTCCCTGTTCCTTGAGTACCGCGACCAACCGCGTCAACAGGGGATCTTGAGCAAGCCGGCAGGAAAAATTGACCGGCGCAAACCCTAATTTTTTCATGGCCTCGCAAAGTTCGGGAATATACTGTTCAACGTAACCAAGCACCTCTTGGTTCGCCGATGAAAAGGAACCCTCCAAGGCCGTTTCCGCCACCTTCACCATGAGATGCAGCGGTCCGATCCTGCTCATATTGAGATAGAAGGTAAGGGTGTATCCTTTGCCCTTTTGGGGTGAATCATCTCTCTCCCCTTCATCCATGGAGAAAAGCCATTCCCCCCATCCTGCTCCATTGCCGAACCAGCAGGGGAAGATATAAAAGGATGAGGAGGGGTCGGCGGCATTGTGGGTGTTTAAGGAACTCATGGCCTGAAGAAGCTCTACAAACCTTAACACCCCGGACCGGACGGACTCGTCCGTTTGGGCTTGCATGGACAGGGTGCCGGCCCCGGGTTGCTCCAGCACCCCCTGACTCCGGGTCTGAATCTCATTTTCCGATCGTAGGCCGGGGGTTATGGTCTTTAACAATTTGACCAAGACGGCATCATCTTTTATGGCGGTTTCGTTCAGGAACGTAACGATCTCGGCCCAGGGTCCGCTTAGGGGGGAATCCGCCTTTTGTTGGGCCGTAAGACTTAGCGCCTCTTCCAGTGTCTTTCCAATCAGGGGATTATTAAATAACAAAAGCCTGGCGAGATCGCTGATTGTTCCCTTTTGGACCGCCAGCATAAGGACGGGCACTGGTTTGGTCTCTTTCACCTCAAGCCAAAGGAAGTCGCCCGGCTTAATCAATAGGATTTCCGTCTCGGCAAGGAGTTTTTGGCCTTGTATCTCAAGAACGGCCTTACCATCGCTGGTAATTTCTAATACCTGGGCCTTGAGGAGTTGGCCGGGAACAAGCCACCCAAGGCCTTTATTAGGTGCGGCTCTGGAATCGAGAGGAACACTGCCGAAGGAGACAATCCTTACCCCTTGCCTGGCAAAAACGTGGAGGTCGTCAATTTTCATGAAATAGGGTAACTACTCAGGTTGTTTAGACTGTAGTCTGTTAGGACTGCGCAAAGAACGAATCAAGTATCCCAGCACGGGGATAATCGCAACTTCATCGGCCAGTTCAAATGCTCTGAGCTTTGCGTGATCTCGCATGGTTATTCCCCCCCCTATCCACCTAAACACCTACAGACTAAACAACCTGAGTAGTTACCCTAGCTAAAGGCAGGTTGATCTGGACGTTGAGGCCGGAAGGGGTACGTTTTTTTAAAACCAAGGTTCCATTATGGGTCTGAACAATCCTTTCCACCATTGTGAGTCCCATGCCCGTGCCATAGGTCTTGGTGGTGAAAAATGGGTCTGTCATCTTGGAGAGATGGCTGTCTGATATGCCCATGCCGGTATCAAGGACATTGATATGCACGAAATCGCTATCCGTTTCAACCGCAATATAGAGTACCCCACCCCCCGGCATGGCATCAATGGCATTTTTTATCAGATGGAGGAGCATCTGTTTCATTTGCCGGGCATCTATATTGAGAACAGGCTCTGGCTCGGGGAGATCCATGGTCAAGGTGATGCCCGATCTGGAAAGATCCGACTGGACCAGCATAGCCGTTGTTTTGATAAGGGAGTACAACTCGGTCTTTTCAAGCTCAGGGACCTTTTTATCCACGAAGGCAAAAAGGTCATCCAAGATCCTTTCCAACCGTTCAGACTCCTTCACAATGATACTTATATACTTTTGCAACTCGGCGTCCTTAACTCGTTTGCCAAGTTGCCGGGCTGTTCCGCCGAGCGAGGTTAAGGGGTTTTTGATCGCATGGACCATTTGGGCAGCCATGTGACCAAGGGCGGAATATCGCTCTGCCTCGACCAGGAGGTCTTTGTTTCGGTCCAGTTCACGGTTTAAGATCTCAAGTTCCTGAATCTTGTTTTGCATGTCGGCATAGTGATGACTCTGTTCAATGGCGAGGCTGGACTGGCTGGCAAAGATTTCCAGATCATTGAGATCGGTAGGGCCAATGGGCCGTTGGGTAATAAGGTTGTCGGCAATTATGACCCCGTAGGACTTACGGGGTGAAAATAATGGCACCACGACAAAGGAATCCTCCCCTAAAATGTTTATCAGTTCTCTGCTCACCGGCACCTCAGCTCGCCCCTTTTGGATATTAAAACTGCGCCGTTCCCGGGCCGAACGGACAAGGATGTGTTCGGTGTCGGTCGTCGGCACCCAGAGGAGGCGCGCTATCTGATTGACGGCATGATCCTTATGGTTGCAGGAGGCAAGATTGTGAATAATATCAAGAAACTGAAAATGCCGCGCCTGCATCTCGGTCCATATTTTCCCCGCCTCTTCCCGGCAACTCGGACCAATGGCCATCCGGCCCCGGAGGGCCAGGTCATCGTCATCGAACAGGGCAAGAAAGGCCCGGTTAAACCCCAATCCCTCATCAGCAGTGATGCCGACCAGCACGGCCCGGAGTATATCGTCAAGCTCTACCGTAGTGAGATAAACGGAATTCATCTTGATGGAGAGTTGGTGGAGCAGTTGGAAACGGAAACTCGCCTGTACGAGCCGGTTCTGATATCGGCGGTTCTCAAGGATCAGCCGCCTCTTTTCCAGGGCCTTTTTGACGACAAAAAGGATTTCATGAAACTGAACCGGTTTGGAAAGATAATCATCCGCCCCCTTTCTCAGGCATTCCATTGCGACATGAAGATCGGCCAGGCCGGTGAGCATAATAACGGAGATATCAGGGTGTTTGCTGACAATGCGGGGCAGAATGGCGAGCCCGTCCATATCAGGAAGGCCGATATCCAAAAGGATCAGGGCAATGCTATGATTTTCAATAAAGGAAAAAAGTTCCGTGGCCGACCCAAGATCAGCCACCTTGAGGCCCTGCATTTCGAGATATACCTTAAGGGGGTCCCGTATGGCATGATCATCGTCAACAATGATAACTGCTTCGTCATCTATCAATAACTTGTCAGGCGAGATTGGGATATGATCGGGAATGGCGGGTACGGCTTCAATCATAGGAAAGTACACCATATTGGGTGGTTAATAATTATCCAATATGCCAATAATTTGTAACTACTCAGGTTGTTTAGACTGTAGTCTGTTAGGACTGCGCAAAGAACGAATCAAGGATTCCAACACCTTGTGTGATCTCGCATGGTTATTCTCCCCTATCCACCTAAACACCTACAGACTATCCACCTGAGTAGTTAAATTTTTAATTAGCTTATCCGGCGTTATTTTTTTTTGACATAAAATCGGAATAAATCACCCTCCTCCTTGATGCCAAGAAAGGTATGCCCGGCCCGCATACACCAACCCGGAAAATCATTCTTGCTTAACGGATCAGTGCTGAGAATCTCCAGAATCTGACCGGAATTAATCCGGTCGAAGGCCTTTTTGGTTTTGAGCAGGGGCATGGGGCAACTCAGGCCTTTGGCATTCAATGTGAGATCAGGCTTAATATCATTTAGCTCCATTTTATCCTCTTTGGCCTTTTCCGTTTGTTCCCTTTATTTTTGTTTACTCTCGGGCTGGGGGTTTGTCAAGGGACATTTGGAGATTCTAAAGGAGCGATTACCGTGAAAATAGAATTCAGAAGTCAGAATTCAGAATTCGCCCTGAACATACCCA
>CAZDYX010000089.1:0-4985 GCA_964509775.1 uncultured Desulfobulbia bacterium
CCTGCGAGAAGAAGTCCAGATGGAGGGATTTGTCCGCAACTTGGGGGGATTTTACCGTTTCCTGGAGATAGCCGCGGCAGCCTCCGGAGAACTGCTCAATTTCTCCAACATAGCCAGGGAATGCCATCTGCCGGTCAGAACCGTGCAGTCGTACTATGAAATCCTGGAAGATACCCTTATCGGTTTTCGCCTCCAGCCATGGCTGAAGAGCGAGCGTAAACGTCTGGTGGCACATCCGAAGTTTTATTTCTTCGACACCGGCGTGACCAACGCAATAAACCGTCGCCTGGCTGCGCCGCCCGACCCGCGCCTGACAGGGAGGCTCTTCGAGCAATTCATCGTTCTTGAACTCCATCGTCTTCTCAACTATGCCCGCGCGGAGACCCGAATCTTTTTTTGGCGGACCAATACCGGCTCGGAGGTGGACTTGGTGATGGAGCGACACGGCGAGTTGATCGGCGCGTTCGAAATCAAATCGACAACCGAGGTGAGCGGCAACGACTTCTCGGGACTTCGGGCCTTCCGCAACGACCACCCCGCAGTCCTCCCGGCGGTCGTGTATCGGGGAACCCAGGCGTACCGGACGGACGGTATCAGGGTGATCCCGTGGGAGATATTTCTTGATGAGGTCCGACAGGAGATATTTTCATCCGGGCAGCGCTGAAGCCGCAAGCTGAAAGGACTACACTTGGAGGAATACCATCTTGGAAATGCGCTGCGCTTCGTCAATTATAACAAGCCGCTTGCCGCCGAGGAGTGCTTTGAGTCGTAGAGAAAGTCTGTCGACGCGAACGATTGATCTCTGCATATATTTGTGCTATCTATCACTCATAATCAATTTTATTGGCCTCATAAAAAGCCGCCCCGCCAAAGCAATAAGATTGTCAAATGGATTTCGAGACCAGGATCTAGCACCGTGACCGACGTAAGGATAAATGTCGAACCAATTCTGGTCGAAAACATTTGCGGGGAAATGCTGAGGGGCGATTTATACAGAGCTCCTGAGCGGACGAAGCACCTTGTCATCGTCTGCCATGGACTGGGGATGAACAAGGACCACAGACTTATGAAGGGCATCTGTGAAACCTTCTCGGCAAGAGGTGTTAACGCCTTCAGCTTCAGTTTCAGCGGCTATGCCCCCAGTCAAGGTAAACAGCAGGATTCTTCCTATACCAAACAGGCACGAGACCTCTGTTCGGTCATCGACTACTTTACTTATAAGTATCGCAAGAAAAATAATACAAAAGACAATGAAGGCCGTCAACTCATATCGGTCATAGGTCACAGTGGAGGGGGAACGGCCGCAATCCAACAGGCCGCAATTGACAGACGCATCAAATCCTTACTGCTCATTGCACCGAGGATAGATAACCGGAACTCCATCATCGTGAAGGCCGTTGAGGAGAAAGAAGGCAGAAGTCTCGGAGAGATTCTGAAAGACCACGATATATCCTTCCCTTATTCCGTTTCAATAGCAGGCAGGCCCTTCGCCTTCAGCAAACGCTGCCTTGAGGAGTTAGCTGATAATAAGATCATCCTCGATTGTCTCAAGGCGATCACTATCCCCATTGTTATCTTTCGTGGTAAACAGGACAAAAAAGTGCCCGAATCGGAAATCGACCTGGCCTGGAACTCGAATAATTCTATCCAGCGGGTAGCTGTTGCAGGGGGACACACCTTTAAAAACTCGACGGATAACTTGACCGATAGCGTTTTCAACCACTACCTGTCATGCCGTGAACAACAGCCTTCGTTGCATGCCGGTGCCTAAAAGGGAGGTGTATCATGCCGATTGACTATAACAAGGAATACCTGGAGCTCTTGAAAAAAAACTACGACAATCTGCACAATGCGGTGTGGGAAGCACATAAGGCCTCCTGGCACGTTACCGGCATTTTTGTCCCGATTGTTTCCGGAGGATTTGGATGGTTTCTCAAGGAATATGGAGATAATGGCCTATGCCTCCAAAAATTTCTCCTGTCGTTTTTGCTCATTGCGGTCGTTTGGTTCTGGTATCTAATGATCAAGAATTTTGATGGGTACAATCGGACGAGATTCGATCAGTTGAAGCTCATTGAGGAGGCTTTTGAAAAATTTCACTACCCTGCGGTGCCCCGCGAGACTCAGTTCAAGCAATATCTACTCAAGTACCCCGGAACGTTCAATAAGTTGTGTCGGTCTTTGGCGGTACTCCTGACAGGAATTCTTACCAGCCTTCTTCTATGGGACATAAGCGCCATTTTCACTTGGGGGGGCATGGGCTTTATTCTCACTCGGTCGATAGCCGGTGCTATCTTTATTCTTATCATCATGATTTTATCAACTGAACACTTTATTGATGATTAACGAGATAGTCACTTCGCTCCAGCAGGTAATGAATCCGGTTGCCGCCCCGCGGCATGGCTTTCGTCTCAGCAAACGGAAGGGCAAACCGGGCATTTCCCCAAGAGATTGTATCCATTCCCCCACAAATGTTCATGATCATATTTTTGATCACCCCCAGATCATGAAAAGGAATTCAGAAGTCAGAAGTCAGAATACAGAAGTAAAGACAAGCTGGGCATGTTCAGGGCGACTCCTGACTCCTGAATTCTGAATTCTGAATTCTATTTTCACGGTAAATCAGAAATGATCCAAAAAACCAAACCAATTTCGGAGGATTGCCCATGGACCGAATAAGCCAGAGCGCCAAAGATCTCACGGATCTTGATGCACTCATAGATGAAATAACCGTTGATTGTGATGACGACGACCATAAACTCTGGGCCTTTCTGGAGGTCTTGACGGCGGCCGTGGCCCTGCCGGCCGACGGTTTCGTCATCGGTGAGCCGGTTTCAATTACCAAGATCGATTATGACGGCAACCAACGTCTGGGGCTGACGGCGATATGCCATCGCCAGGAGGGCTCCGAGCATATTGTTGCGGTCTCCGATGTCGTGTTTCCGGAAGGGTCGGTCGGCGCTCGTCACATCGCCGCCTACCGCCAATGGCTGAATCCGACTGACAACCAGGGTGTGCGGTTTCTTATCGAGGATGTGAAGGCCAAGAGGCCCCCCTGGGAGCAAAGTGAGACTGTGATCCCAGGGTAGGAAATTTACCAACATGAAATCTCAAACAATGCAGCAAGTTCGGCATATTATAGTGAATGGTCTGAAAGGTTACCCCGTTGAGGTCTACCTTTTTGGCTCACAGGCAACCGGCCAGGCCGGGACCATCTCCGATATCGATGTGGCGGTGCATCCTTTAAAACCGCTGCCGGTTGGCTTGTTGAGTCGAATCCGCGAGGAGCTCGAAGAAAGCAATGTTCCCTATCATGTGGATCTTGTCGATTTGTCCCAATTGGGAAGCGAGTGGCTTCAACGGGTGCACAAGGAGGGTGTGCGATGGAGCGACTGAGAGAAAAATTGGCCAAAGGTGCGAAGGCCTTGGTTGCGCTTCAGGAAGTGGCCGGGATTGCTGAGGTCCCTGTTCTCACAAGAGATGCCGCTATTCAGCGATTCGAATTTACCTTTGAAGCGATCTGGAAGGCAGCAAAATTGTATCTCAAGGAAATCGAAGGGATCGAGGTCGGTTCCCCGAAAGGGGTATTGCGGTCCTTTAGGGAGGTTGGAATCCTTTCCGAGGAAGAAACATCATTGGGGCTGGAAATGGTCGATGATCGTAACTTGACCTCCCACACCTATAACGAGGGCCTGGCGGTCAGTATTTACGTACGGTTGGATCAGTATGCGAAACTTCTCGGTTGCTGGCTGGAAAGGATGAAAAAACAAAGCGAAGAAATCGCGGGACAAGGAAAACTCAACTGAAAGGCCGCTTCCGGCCGATCATGATGACCTCCATCACAACCGGGAGAAATTAAAAGAGCTCCACCGGCAAGCTATCAGGGCCGGAACCCTTGAAGAATTCACGAAGATATTGCTCTGGACCGCCGAATGTCACTGACGTGGCAATTGGATTCTTACCATATTCCGTTCCAATAGAAGACAGGCCCTTCGCCTTCAGCAAACGCTGTCTTGAAGAGTTAGCTGATAATGAGATAATCAAAAAAGTACTACGTCGTTTCGCGCCGACAGGGTGGCCGACTTCACCGGAATACACAATTAATCATTCGGTCCTTGTCAGCACCGCCGATGCTCCCGTAGTACTTCCATACTTCGAATGCGAGTTTCTCGTCGTCGTTCCAGGTCTTTTTCGTTGGGTCACACATGTCGCTTCCTTCCTCAATGTATGCTTGCTTGAGGACCCAGTCCCCCAGGGTCGTAATGCCGCACCTGGACAGGGTGCCCGTGCCCCCGTTCCGTCTGGCCAAGCAAAAAGGCTAACAACCTACGATCTGTAACGGAGTTGAAGGGTCCAGTTCTCCAGAAAGCCCGTGTCCATGGCCGCCAGATCACAAACGCGCAGGGTCCATTTTCCCCGGATCGGCTCCCCCAGCAGGGCGGCGAGCGCCGGGGTCGTGGCGCGGTCGTAGGTTGCGCGCAGGTCGTCGCCAGCGCCCCCGGTGCGATCATGAAGGACAGCACTGCGGCCGGAAGGGGCCACCACTTCCACAAGCAGATCGCCCCGATAGCTGTGGCGGATGGCAACCGTTACCTGGATGTCGTTCGCCTGGCCGCTCTCGGAAATAGTAATGTCGCTCTGCACCCCCTGAGGGTTGGCATCCGGAATGGCCAGGGCGGGTTGCGCGCTGCCCTGGGCCAAGCCACCCGCCTTTTCGTATTCGATCTCCAGACCCCACCAGTTCAGCCGGCCGGTATCGCGCCGTTCCAGGTCGCGCAGGGTTGCGGCATCCCACCCCTCTTCCAGCTGTACCAGCCCGCCGGCCTCGAGAGCGCCGAGGCCGTGGCCAGGGCGCGGGTCGGGCCCGGCAAGCTGCCAGCGAGGCATGTCCAGCGCCTGCTGTGGCGCCATGCCCAGGTCCACCAGATTCACCAGCATCTGCAGGTGGCCCTGTGGCTGCATGTAACCGCCCATCACGCCAAAGC
>CAZDYX010000089.1:4995-5874 GCA_964509775.1 uncultured Desulfobulbia bacterium
ATACCCAGTCCCCTTGGATACCTTCCCCTCTGAAGGCAGTGAGCGGCGCATGGGTGGCGGAATCCCAGGTGGCCTTGAGGTCGGCGGTATCTCCGCCGCTGCGGTCATGCACCAGAGCGCTCTTGCCGGAGGGAGTAAGAAGATCCACTCGCAGGTCACCGATATAGGTGTGGGTAATGGAAACCCGCAGTTTGACGGATTTCAATGTCCCGTCGGCCGTGATCCGCATGCTGCTGCGTATGCCTTCGGGTCGGTTGTCGGGGATGAGGAGATCGGCGGTGGTTTCCCCCCGGACCACATCACCAGCGACTCTGGCGCCGACCCTGAAACTTAAGCTGCTGCCCGGAGCGCTGATCTCCCCAAGGACGAGGCCAGAGTCAGAGCCGTCCCAGAGCCGCGAGGAGGGAACGGTATCGTGGGCCAGTGCCATATCGACTCGGCCGAAGCCTTCGGAGTTATTGGGAACGCGGCCGGCCTCCGAAGGCGCATACTGGCCATTGAGATTGGTCGCGCCGTTGATCAGCAAGGCCTTGACCAGAGCAGCACTGGGCTGGGCGATACCATGTTTCTTGACCAGAAACTCCCGAATCAAGGCCACGCAACCTGCCACCAGCGGTGTGGCCATGCTCGTTCCGCCCAGGTAAAAATAAAGAGGGTCGCTGCTCAGCGCCCACCCATCGTCAGCCGTGGCGCGGGAACGCGTGGAGAGGATAAAGGTCCCCGGAGCGACCACATCTGGCTTGGTGCGGCCATCAGCAGTGGGACCTCGTCCGCTGAAGGCCACCATGCCCTCGGGGTCATCAGCCACCTTGTCGGATTTGATTGGATTGGCGGGGAAATCAGACGGCCATCTGGTACCGTAGGTACCGCCGAACTCAG
>CAZDYX010000089.1:5884-10529 GCA_964509775.1 uncultured Desulfobulbia bacterium
CACCTACGGTTATGCAGTTCTTGGCCGTTCCCGGCGGGGTTGTAGAGCGCTCGTTCACCCTGCCGTTAGCATCGGCATCATTGCCTTCATTGCCCGCTGAAAAGCAGATCACACAATCCCGGTGTTTCCATACGAAATCATCCAGCTCACGCGAATTCGAGTTGTACGTTCCATCGCCGGTGATGTAGCCCCAGGAGTTGGTATGTATCCGCGCGTGGTCATCGCGGTATGGTCTGAGGAACAGATCACCGAGATCATCCGGAAGTCCGCCCAGCCCACCCCATCTATCGAGAACCGATTGCAGGACCAACTTCGCTTTTGGCGCGGTGCCGCGCACTTTCTTGCCCAGCACCGCCGAGTCGCCGTCCGCAAGCACCGAGCCTGCCACATGGGTGCCATGTCCATCCGGATCGTTAGCACTATTGGCGCGTCCAAGCGCATAAAGCCTCAAAACTCTGCCTGCAAAAGCCGGATGCGCATCCGTCGTTGACCCTTTGTCAAAGCCAGTGTCATTCTTGAACCATTCGAAAATTTGAAAGCCTCGCCCTTGTGCCAGCCAAATTCCTTGAAAAGCCTTGCCGTATCGCGGACAACCCCCCAGTCATCATCCATGAACCTCTTGAAATCGGTCTCATCGAGCACTTCGCGAATTTCTTGCGGGGTCATGCCAACGGCGAGCATGCCGGCCGTGATCCCACCGGCCGACGAGCCGCCAACACGCACGATATCCTCCAGAACGTGTTCCGACTCCAGCACCTCCAGCGCCCCGGCATAAGCAAGGCCCTTGACTCCCCCACCCTCAAAAACCAGGTTCCGCCACTGTGACATTGCCGCTCCTCCCCTTCATCATAATTAAGTATGGTGCCCCCAGAATTCCCTAAGACCCCAAGATTTGTGTAGGTTAAGCGCCTTCTACTTGCCGGCTTTCTCCATGAGGAAGCACATGACAGCCCACTGAAAACCCGCCAGCCAGGATATCACCAAGGCTGTCAGGAAGTAGTCCATCGGCCACCAGGACTGGAAAAGCCTGGGCTGATAAACCACGACCAGCGCAAATGCGACCCAGTGGCCGAAGCAATAGCCGCAGGAGACGAGTTCGCCCAGGAAGGCGCTTTTACCTTTCACCCAGTCACGGAATGGCTGGAAGAGCTTCGCCTCGGTCACCGTGAAAGAGATCGATGCGGTTACCAGAGAAAGGTAAATGACCTTTTCCATTCACTCCTCAGCAGCCGCTTCGACAGTGGGCCACCGGGCGAAGCATGAAAGGCTTGCTCCAGATATTCATCGTACTGTTGAAAGCCTCCTTTCTAAACAATTTGCTTTTACCGAAAACTTCTCACACAATGGCAGTGAGGATGGAGCCTGCGCTCTGCATAAGAGCTAGATCGAGCTTAGCGAATCTCAATTTGAAGTCTGATCCAATGATCTCAGTCAAATTCAATATTCAAGACGCGACCCCAATTCTTAGACCCTTCTTTTGCTGAAAACTGGCCAATTCGAAATGATGGAAGGGAACCCAACGGAATCTAGCATTCGCAGGCTGTTTTGGGTCTGTCAGTGTTTCGACCACGCTGACAGGAATATTGAAAAACCCCTTCTCGGCAGGGCTTGGAGATTCCTTCTTCTTGGTTATGATGCTCTGCCCCTTTTTAGTCTTGACGATATGTGATGGCCTCTTGTGCAGTGTCAACATGACTTGTTCCCAGTCTTTTCTAAGCAGTTTTGGATCCCTCTTTGCTCTCGCTCTGTTGAACATAGGAGGGTAAAGTTTTGGGGGAAGCTTCTCGGCTGCTCTCAGCAATCGTGCACCATACTCCTCCCATGCTAACGCGTTAGAGCCGAAGTTCTTGATTTTTTCTATTTCCTCGGCAACGGCCTCTGCAAGCGATTGACTGGCATTGACTGCCTTATCAGTCTCCCGCTGCATCCTTTGGCTCAGGTCTGGCGAAACTCTCTTTTCGAGGATGGCTTTCTTGTATTCATAATTCAATCTGGCGAATTCCGAAACGTCAAAGTCCGTAAGAAATCTAACTGCAAACGCTATGTTCTTGCCATGTGGAAAAGTCTCCCACGCTATCCCGGGTGCCCCTCGCACTTCGATATTGAATTCTGACTGGATGTCAAATGCCATTCCGAAATCGTGACTTCCGAGCTGGCCCTGCCATCCGCGAACATTGTAACCACCGGCAAAGGCTGTGCCACCTCGAAAAGATAGTGTCCACGTTGGACTTTCGCGGTCCAGTCTCTCCTTGAGCCGTCTTTCGGCGAATCGCAGAGCATCAATGGCTGTCGTATGTAGGCCCCAAATAATCCGCATACCGAGAAAGGTAGCGGGTTTAATATTCTTCTCGTACCAATCGGGCCAATCATTAACACCATACTTGGAATAAAGCCAGGCCAGTTGTCGTATTTTCTCATGGATATTTTCACTCGACTTACTTCGAATGCAACCCTGTTTCAATGCGCTTGAGAGACCACTTTGCAGTTTCGTGTCCCATTTGTCATAGTACTGGGGAGCATATTTATCTATCAGAATCTGGTAGCTCGGATCTCTTCTAGTTGCTGCCGGATCCAGTCCAACCAACGGATCCTTGCTGGCACTTGGAGTCAACGACACTCTTAGTGAGATAATTGCCCTTGCTAGCATATCGATATCTTTGGCCCGATTGCCAGTGAAGTCCTCCTCACCCACGGTCCCATACCTCAACCAGGTTTCATTTAGAAGCTCTTTTTCTCTTCCGGATAAATCCCCTTGCGATTTCTCAGAGATTGTTGTTTCTGTATCATGTCTTCCGGTGAGGTGCTCCTTTTTTCCAGCAGGAGATCTGGGAATAATCGGGGGACGAAATTGAGACGTAAGCTGGTAAGCTGACAATTGCGTCTGTTGCACTACATGCGTTAGCTCATGGGCAAGAAGACGACATCCTGCCGTGCTTGTTGGGACATACTGACCTTCGCCAAAGACAATATTCTGGCCTATGGTGAAAGCTCTGGCTTGGATAGCTCCTGCCAACGTTACGGCCTCACGCTCAGTATGTACCCGCACCCGGCTAAAGTCGTGACCGAAGCGTGGCTCGAAAAAGGATTTGATAGATGCAGGTAGAGGTTGTCCACCGCCTCTCAAAGTGTGAATATTCGATTCAATATCTCCAGTCACTTCAGGGGCTTGGTGTGAAGTCTCTTTTGTCTGCAGAACTTCTTCCTCTTCTTCTAGGATCTGTCGTTGAACCAATAGTGTAATTCCTGAAGCAAGAGTCTTGTATTGGATAATCTCCTCTTCCCCGCACGCGGGGCCCTTGGCAAAAGGTCAGGTTGGTTTTCTTTGAACTGCTTTTTTCTTATCTCTGACTTCTGACTCCTGACTCCTGACTTCTGACCCTTCAGGCATCCTCATAACCTCGTCCGCCACCCTATCCGCTTCCTGTTCATAAACGTCATTCGCCTGACCGATCAGCAGTTTCCTCTGCAGAAGGGGAATGCGACAGGCGCCTGTCGGGATGAGACTTGATGCAAACGGCCTCACACCGGTGAACGTCTGAGGAAACGCAAAAAGGTTCTTTCCTGGGACCTTGGTCTCGGCCCGGGCAGAAGGGTTATGTCTATGCCCCCGGCTGTACGTTGACATTATGGCTTGCTACCTTTCATTTTGCGTGATTGCCTGTGTTTCACTTCTTCCTGCCTCTTTTCGAAGAGGCTGATGATCGCGTTCAGCCCTTCCTTGAAGGCCTTGCCCATTTCTTCCACGACCATCCGGCTCATGTTGTTCACGAGGATATCCTGATCGGCTTTCGCCAGTCTTTTCTTATCCACACGCTGGCGCCGCAGTGTGATCCTGTCCGCACTACGTTCCATCCCTGCCGGCAGCGCGATATCGAAGGTTTCTCGGATGCCCGGCTTGGGCCTCAGCGGACTTTCGTTTACCACGACAGCAGTCTCACGATCCATTCCCGCTTTGATGAATATCTCTGGCTCGCCTTCGCCCCGCTCCATGAACTCCTTTTCCGTAAAGCTGATCTCGAAGTTTCCGGAAGCATCACTTATATCAATGCCGACATAATCGTGCTTCGAAACATCCTTGTCCACCGCTGTTACGACTATTCCCGGCACGGGTTTGCCCGTCAGCGGATGGAGGATCCGACCCGAGACTTGATATTCCTCTTTCCTGGCACGCCGGGCCCGGGGACGCGTCCCCTCCAGTTTTCTTTCAAGCAGACTGTCCCGGTACTGCTTGTTAAGTCGCTCTTCGAGAATGGAGGTCTTTTCTCCCTCTTTGAAGATCCTCTCGACGGAAGTCAGTGCGCCCTTGGCAAGACCGGAAACAACACTTTCCAGAGGCAGTTTTCTTAACATCAAGTCCTGAAACGTCTTCTTGGTCGTTTTCTCGTTGATATTCTTCACGAACGCCGTTCGCACGCCTTCACTCACAACATCGACGACCGGTATCCTGCCGGTTCTTTCGCGCAACTTCGGGCCCTTGCTTCTTATGTCTTCAGCTTTTGTTTCTTCCGCAGGCATGTTTTTCCTCCTAAGGGATTGAGACGTTAGGCCCCTGGACGAGGCTTGTCAGAGACACGTCGTTGGGTTGATTCGTTCTGATTGTAACGGATTTTGGGGAGCATATAAATAAGCTATTAAGGGCGCCACA
>CAZDYX010000090.1:0-2493 GCA_964509775.1 uncultured Desulfobulbia bacterium
TATTCTCCCTTCAACACCGCGAGTCAAAAAAACTAGCCGTTAAAAATCTCTGCTTTCGCGGGAATGACGAACTGGCCTAAACGATGATCAACGCCTGGTCGGCAACACGGGCGCGTTTTCCGGCGGCACGCCCAGGATGAGCAACGAAAGTTCGGCCAAGGCCAGTTCGCGCTGGAGGAGGAATTCGATCTCCGACAGTTGGAAATCGAGGAGCACCCGCTCGGCATCAATAACATTGAGGAAATCCACCTTACCGCCGACATATCCTGATTGAGCGATTTCCAACGACTGCCGGGCCATGGTCAGCAGCCGCTTGTTCAGCAGTTCGAGATTGCGGCCGGCTTCGCGGAACATAAATGATTTCTCCGCAAACTCCATTGCGAGCGCGATTTGTTCCGCCGAAAGCCGCGCCTCGGCCTTGCTCTTTTCGGCCTGCGCTCCCTCAATCTGCGCCGCAATTTTGTCGCGCCAAATCGGAAGAGTGACGCCGAAAGATGGCCGCAAAATCACTGGCGAGGCCAAGACATCCGCCTCAACACCTAAGTTGAAGTCCGGCACTTTTTCTTTGGTTGCGAGTTGTAGGGATGCTTCGGCGAGCCGCACCTCAGCCTCCATCGCCTTCAACCGGGGGTTCCGCGCCAGGACCGTGGCAAAAAGCATTTCCGAAGTCAGGTCAAGCGGCGTGCCTTCCAACTTCTGCGGCACGGGCGGGATATCGTCCTCGGCCTTCAAACCCAACGCTGCCTTGAACTGCGCGAGCAACGGCTGGCGCGAGTCGTCGAGGTTGGTAATATCCGTGAAGAGCCTCTCCTGCTCAATGCGCGCCCGCAACACGTCCTGCAACGTGACCTTGCCTACTTCGTTCTGTATCAGGGCCAGCTTCTCCAGTTCGGCAATCAGCCGCAGCATCTCGCGAGTTACGCCGATTTTGGCGTCGAGGAAATTCAGTTGATAGTAGGCCTTTTTGAACGCGAACGCGGTTTGCAGAACATTCGACTCGAACGCGAAGTATTTTGCCTCGCTCTCCGCCGTGGCGACATTTGCCGTGGCCTTGAGCTTGCCGGGGCCGGGGAAGTCCATCATCAGTCCTGGCAGCAGCGATATCACTATGTCCGAGATATCGCTTTCAAAAGTCAGTCGCGGGTCCGGCAACGACCGCTCGACCGTGATGCGCTGCACCGCTACCGCCCAGTCGTAATATGCCGCCTCTATCTGCGGCTGATTAAGAATGGCAAACTGCAAAAAGATGTTTAGATCGCTGTTGGTTTGCAGCGTGGGCAACAACGGACGTTGGTGCTGGGGTCGATATATTTCGCCGATGGCCTCCAAATCCTGCCGCGCCTGGAGTTCGCCTTGGGTGGGGACGCCCTGACAGCCAGCCAACAAAAGAGTGGCGACAACGACACTCGAAAGCACGGTCGTAAGGACATGGGGGTCACGTTTTCGGTTAATGTTCTTTTTTTTCAAGGGGTAGTGTCAATCGAAAGTTTGAGGTTATTCGCCTAAAATGTTAGGGGTGACCTGCCGGTTTGCCCTATATGGACCGAGCGGCCGGCGCGATTCGGCGCCGACCGCCGATGCCCAGTGCAATAGGAAGGGCCCACATCATTGATGGAGGGAGGGGAGGGCATCAGAAGTCTTTAAAGTCGCCCTCGTCGTCATCAAGGGGGAAATGGATTTAACAGTATTTCCCCACATTGGTCCATGTTATCACAATGCGAGTTGGTGTTTCAAAAAAATAACACCAGACCATCATGATCAGTTCTTGCCCGGAGAAATTATTTCCAGGTACTTCTCTTTAAGTTTCTCGTAGATATGATCGGGTACCAGTCCCTTTACATCGCCGCCGTTGAGGGCGGCCTCCTTGATGATACTTGAGCTTATATAGATCCAGCGGAAACCGGTCATCAGGAAGACGGTTTCAATCCCCTTTTGTAGCCAGCGGTTCATAAGGGCAAGCTGGAACTCATAATCGAAATCAGAAACCGCCCTTAAGCCCCGGATGATAATGGAGGCCTCTTTGCTTGCGGCATAGTCCACGAGCAGCCCATCGCAAAAATCCACCTCTATCCGGTCCTCATGCGCGGGAAAACATCTTTTGATCATGCTAAGCCGGTCCTCCAGAGTAAACATGGGTTTTTTCCCGACGTTTACGGCAATGACAATGATCAGCCGGTCAACGAGGTGTAATGCCCTTTTTATAATATCAAGATGACCATTGGTTATGGGGTCAAAGGTGCCGGGATATACGGCAATCTTACACTTTCCCTGGGGAAGGGCAGTCGGTTCATTGACAATCATTAATTTCTCCTTACTCAACTTTATGACTTGATGTAACTCATTGACTTGTCATCAAATGCAGTTCGACCATCTGGGAACGGTCTTGGTTGTAAAAAAGGCTGTCATCGATGTCCAGGACCTTTTCCCGTTTCTCGCTGGTCAAACGGCCGAAGAATGTTAGAATAGCGATTCAGGCGGCGGGTGGAATTTTTT
>CAZDYX010000090.1:2503-10459 GCA_964509775.1 uncultured Desulfobulbia bacterium
CCGAAGAATGTTACCGCAATGACGGAGAACCGCAACAAGAAAAGCCGCCAGTGGAAACGAATTACCGCTTGTTTATTTTCGAACTCTGCAATAAGCTCTACCATTGGTTTTTTCTCCTTAATCCGGCGCAATGGGAGACGGATTCCCCGACCGGTCGATTTGCCCGCCCGGACGGAATACGCGAACCACAATCGAAGTATGGCAGGGAGGCTTGGATGGTATGACGACCTGGTTGCATCCTGGAAAAAGCAAGACGAGACGTAACAGCCACTGGTGGCAGAGGGCCGCTATCGTGGCTGGTTTGACCCTTTTCATAACCCTTTTCGCCGGTCCCATGCCCTCGGATGTCCTTGCCAGCCCCCCGGCTCCCGACTCCGCTCCCAAGGTCAGCCTCATCGGCCTGGGGGACAGCCTCACGCACGGCACCATGGACGCGACCAACAATGCCCTTAACACCTGGAATGCCTATTTGCAAAAGATCGCAGGTTCCCTAGTCCAGGTTTCGGAGCTCTCCTTTGTCCAGCCTTTTTTCAATGTCAACCAGCAAAGGATCAAACCCTTCCAAGTGCCGACCAACCTCGGGGTTGATGGTGCCGATGTGTTTTCCCTGGAAGGCATCGAGTACTACAAGCGGGTAGGGACGGCCGAGTCCTATGTGACGTCGAGCTATCTTTGCGACCAACTGCGGCCCAGGAATTTTACCGATAAGTACGACAAGGTCCTCTATCCCCTCAACCTGCCCAGCCGTGAGGCCGTATCCGTGGTGGATGCGGCCGTCTCCCTGCTCAACCGGGAAGCTGGCCGGGCCGAGGACCAACTCGTGCTTTTGCTGCTCTGGATCGGCAACAACGACACCAGCCTTGCCGCCCTCGGAACCGGCGGCGCCAAGCCCTCGTTCCTGCCGTTTCCCTTTACCCAGATCGCGCCCGAACTCTCTCCGGGGTTGCGCGCCCTGTTGGAACAGGGCGAAAGTTTGGGGGAGATCTCCTTTGCCCCGTACACCCAGGCGGCCCTTGACCGAAACATGACCGAACTTGAGGATTTCACGCTTCAGTACCAACGGGTTTTGAGTCGCCTCCTCACCGAGTCCGCTATCCCGGCGGAGAAACTGGCAGTATTCCTCATGACCCTGCCCTATTACAGCGCAATAGGGTATCTGTTTGATTCGGAGGATCTGGAATTCTATCTTAAGAAGGTCAACCCCGCCTACCAGGTGCCGCCCTCTTTCAAGCGGGTGGCCGGGCCCGGAGAGCCGATCACCGATCCCCTGCAAGGGGACCGCGTCTCCATGTTTACCTTCGGCTTCATGTATGCGTTGCTAACGAGCAATTACCCCGTGGAGTATGTAAACGAAATCCTTGAAAAGAATGGGGTCCAAGAGGACGGGCTGGTGCTTTCGGAGGCGGAGCAGCAATACATCATGGCCCGCATCGACAGCTTTAACAGTGTCATCACTGCGGCGGCTGCCGCACAAGCCAATGCCCATCTCATTGACATCGGAGGGTTTTTAAATACTGTCCTGGGCGGGAAGGAATCGATAGTCGTCGGCAATCGGACGTTCAGCAGGAAATGGTCGCGTGGCGGGGCCTTCGGCCTGGACGGCGTGCATCCCGGCTACACCGGCCAGGCCCTGGTGGCCAACTATCTTCTTGAAAGGATCAATGCCGCTCTCGGTTGGAGCGCACCCCTTAATGACCTGGAGGCGGTCATGGCCAAAGATCCCTATCAGGACAAGGATGGCGACGGTTGGATCCCGGGACCGAGGTTTAGGCCCTCAGGCCTCACCGAGCTGCTCTTCATGCTGACCGATCCCAACGATCAGGACCCGGAGAGACAGATGCGGTTGCCGCCCAACTTCTGGCAAAAAGTTTCCCATATCCTGCTGCAGGAGCTGTTGTAAGGGCTCGTCCAGAAATAAACTGGAGCAAGATTGCGCTCAGATTTGGGCCAGATTTGGTTGCGGCGATTGAGTAAAACCGCAGGCATAGCAGCGCTACGTCGAGGATTTTGCGATTGAGCCGCAGCCAAAGATGACCCGAAGATGAGATGCAAGATGCTTCAGGTTATTTCTGGACGAGCCCTAAGTGTTTATTGCAAACTGTTTGCAGGTATGCTGCGATGACGGATGAGCATAAGAATGGAGGCTATCTCGTCTCTGGTGTTTTCCCAGAAGTCCATGGGGTCACCTGCCCCTTTCAATATCTCTTTTTCTTTTGCCTCCGTGGCCTTGGCAGCCAGGCTTGCCGCCATCTTTATGATTTCTTCATCATGCATGCTGGTCAGCCTGCCTAATACATCAGAGGGCAGCCCGCGGACCACCTCGACGCTGCATTTTGAAACATCTTTTCGCTCATGAAAGGGTTTTTGGCCGGATGTCTTGGTCTCGGCTGTCGGGGCTGTATGAGTAACCGACGGTATCTCCTTTGTTTGTTTGGTCATTAATTCGGCTGAAACCGGTTCCATGTCTTCTGAAGGTGTTGATTGATTTGTTTCTGATTCGTTTTGGTCCTCGGCGGCAATTTTTTTAGCAGGGGTCTTGGAAACCTTTTTTTGAGATGCCTTCTGATCAAACATGGTAGCCAATTTTTTAATAATATCCCCATCAATTTGGGGAAGTTCATTGGTCTCTCCTGCCTTAAGTGCCAATTTGGCGAGTTTGTTGATAAGTCTTGGAATTCCCCGGGAGTATTGCCAGATAGCCTCTATTGCATCGGCGGCAAAAATTTCTCGATGTCCGCCTACCAATGATAAACGGTATTTTATATATTCACCCACTTCCTTGGGCGAAGAAAAACCGGTTATCCTGCAAAGGACTCCAATCCTCTGATAGAGATTTTCCATCGCCCGCGAGGTAATCCTCTTCCCAAGCTCAGGCTGGCCGGCAAGGACGATGGAAACAAGATTCCGCTCGTCATCCTGCATGTTGGTCAGCATGCGGAGATCCTGTAAAATCGAAGGTTTTATTGTATTTGCCTCGTCAATGAAAATGACAACTTTCTTCCCTTGGGCAGACGCCTCAAAGAGGAGGCGATTGAATTCCTCAAAAAGTTCATCCTTCTGGCGAACCCCCACCTTTTTCTTGATCAACTGGCCAACGATTTCTCTCAGCAACTGGACAAAGGTCATATCCGGATTGATGACAAATACAAGGTCAAAACGTTCTGCCGGAAGTTCGTCCATGATCACCCGCAGAGCCAAGGTTTTACCGGTTCCAATGTCCCCCACCATTACGGCAAGGCAATCGTTTCCCTCGGCAATGGCAAAGATAATCTCAGAAATTGCGTCTTCGATGGAGGGGTTGAGATTGCAATACATCTTTGGATCAGGAACATTGTCAAACGGGGCTGTGTCCAAAGACCAGTATTTATAATACATAGTAGACCTCTACTCAGTAGTATTTTTTTTGTTCAACAGGCCCGGGTTTTCATTCGGTTCTATTGCGATCCGCCATTGTCTTCCAATTCTAACCCCTTTAATCCCTCGGATTTTTCCATTTGCAAGGCCGCGGTACAGCGCGGCACTGCTAACCTTTAGTCTTCTTGCAGCTTCTTTTACGGTAAGAAATGGTGGTGTTGTCTTTTCTTCCATCGGAACGAGACGGCCTGTAAAGCGAGTTGGGTTCTGATGATCAGCAGAAAGCTCAAAGAAAAAACTTTTTCCATTCCGGGCCGTTTTAGCAAGGTCGTTAAGGAGAGAGACGTCTGTTTGGTCGCTCACAGCTTTGGGAATGTATGGCATCATCACCCTTGGTTCGCTCTTTGGTTCTTCAGGAACAATGCATGGACGAGGTGAGACCAAACAAAATTCCCGTCTTCTTCTGGCTATGCTTATTTTTTCCACGAGTCCTCCAAAAAGTTTGCTGTGTTTGAAGGAAATTAACATGCACCCCTTCTGTTACACTGATAAAGCAATGACCGTGCCATGTTTATTGAAAAGGGTGATGCCGATACCTGGACGAGCCCTATATATATAGTACCAAAATAGAAGGCCTGATGAAGATAATTTTGTTGGCCTCGCAAAAAGCCGCGTAGCCTTTGCGACCAGGTTGATAAGTGCTTGATATTACAAGTCGGCAATTTGAGCTTGTCGAGGTATTAAATAATTTTAATGCTATAAATATTATTTTATTATATTGAAGAATGCCCCAATAGTTTGAGATAATAAAAAAAGGAACATTGGGAACAAGAGAAGAGGTATATAACACCATGGAGGAATCCTATGAATGCTGGAATGGTGAGCGCGCTTGGCGGTCTTACCGCACATCTGCAGAGATTGGCGGTCAACGCAAATAACACGGCCAATGCCAATACGGATGGATTTAAAAAGAGCAGGGTAATATTTGAGGAAGGGCAGGTTCAGGGGGTGCAAACTAGGATTGAGCAAATAAACTCGCCTGGCCCCCTGGTAAATGAAGAGACAGCCCAAGGCGAACAACCGGTTGAAAAGTCTAACGTGGACTTCATCGAGGAAATTACCGATCTTATCACTGTGAAGCATGGTGTTGCGGCCAACATTGAAACCATCAAGGCAGAAGATAAAATGCTGGGAAGTCTTCTCGATATAAAGGCGTGATCAGCGTTGCTGAAAGGTTATTTGGCCATTCCTGATGGTAAGTATAGCCCTGCCCTTGAGCCTACAACCGAGGAAAGGGGAGTTTTTACTTAGGGAATGGATCTGCTCTTTTGAAAAGATAAACTCCTGCGCTGGATCAATAACAGAGACATCCGCGTATTCTCCTTTCGTAAGTGAACCGCCTGTTACCCCAAGGATGCGGGCTGGGTTCACTGTCATAAGTTCGACAAACCTGCGTGGACTTATTATCCCTTGCCGCACCAATGATAGGGTAAGAGAGACCGAGGTCTCAAGTCCGATTATGCCGTTGGCCGCGAGGTCAAATTCCACTTCCTTTTCAAGATCGCTATGTGGTGCGTGATCACTGGCAACAACATCGATGGTGCCATCGGAAATCCCTTCCTGGATAGCAAGCATATCCTCCTTTGTACGTAACGGCGGGTTCATCTTCGCCATAGTATTATATTGGTCCACGGCCTCCTCGGTGAGGGAAAAGTAATGGGGTGCAGTTTCGGCAGTGATGGAGAGGCCTTGCTCCTTTGCCCGGCGAATAAGGGCTATTGATTCTTTGGTGCTCACATGTGCAAGGTGCAGTTTCCCGCCGGTGAGACCTGCAAGGGCGATATCGCGGTATATCATTACCTCTTCCGCCAGTTTAGGAATGCCGCGAAGACCTAGTTTCGTGGAGAGAAATCCCTCATTCATGCTGCCATTCTGACTCAACTGAAGATCTTCAGAATGGGAAATGATAAGGAGATTGAAACTTTTGGCATATTCCAGTGCCCGGCGCATAAGTTGGCTGTTGCTTACCGGGCGTCCATCATCAGAAACTGCTACCACCCCAGCAGCTTTTAAATCCCCAAATTCCGCAAGGGACTCTCCTGCTCCGCCTTTACTGATTGAACCAACAGGATATACCCGGCAAGACGCGCCTTGGGCCTTATTTTTAATAAAGATGGTAATGGCTTGATTGTCATTCACCGGTTTGGTGTTCGGCATGCATGCGACGGCGGTAAAGCCGCCGGCCGCTGCGGCACGTGTTCCTGAGGCGATCGTTTCCTTGTATTCTTCGCCGGGTTCACGAAGGTGTACATGCATGTCAATCAGCCCTGGGACTATCCACTTGCCAGAAAGGGGTATGATGGGGAATCCTTGCCAGGGCGTAAGATCAGCTTCCCCCAAAAGAACGACGGCCAATTTTCCGTCATGGATAATGACGGTTCCTTCTTGGTCGATGCCATTTACGGGGTCAATGATTCTGCCGCCTTGTAATATCAATCCTTCTTTATTCATAGTCCTTTACGCCCAGGTCATGGCCTATCGCCTTGTTGGTGCATCATCCCTTTCTTCTCCTAAAAGGAGAAAAAGCACTGCCATCCGCACCGCAACCCCATTCGTGACTTGATCTAAAATAACCGAGTGGCCGCTGTTTGCAATTTCCGAATCAAGTTCTACCCCTCGATTAATAGGTCCCGGATGCATGATCAAGACATCTGGCTCGGCAAATTTTAACATCTCTTTGTTAATACCAAAATAACGGGCATATTCGCGCAAGGATGGAAACATGGGATCATGTTGCCTTTCTTGTTGTATCCGGAGGGCTATCACCACGTCAGCACCGGAAATCGCCTCCTGAACTGTTTTATAGACGATCGCACCCAGCAACTCAACTCCCGGAGGAATAAAGGTAGCTGGTCCACTTACTCGTACCTCGGCGCCCATTTTGTAAAAACCAATAATGTCTGAATGGGCAACCCGGCTATGGGCTATATCGCCTATGATCGCGATCCTTAATCCAGCGATGCGGCCCTTTTTTTCTTTTACGGTCATGAGGTCAAGTAAACCTTGGGTGGGATGCTCATGACAGCCGTCACCCGCATTGACCACGGACGCCTTTATATGTCGAGCAAGAAGGGCCGGGGAACCGGACATGGAATGGCGCATGACAATGATATCAGGCCGCATGGCATCAAGATTTCTGGCAGTATCAATCAGCGATTCGCCCTTCACCAGGCTGCTGGAAGAGGTGACGATATTGAAGGTATCAGCACTTAGGCGTTTGGCCGCGATTTCAAAAGATATCCTCGTTCTGGTGCTTGGTTCGAAGAAAAGATTGATAACTGTTTTTCCCCGCAGGATGGGAACTTTTTTAATGGAACGGGTAGAAATTTCTTTGAAGGATTCGGCTGTCGTGAGGATAAATTCAATCTGTTCACGAGAAAGGTCGGCAAGCCCAAGAATATGTTTTGGCCTAATTCGGCGTCCTTGGTCCATCCCATGTTTTTCTACGCTCAATTCCCCTGTCCCTCCGGTTGCGGTTTTAATGGATGAGATTTCCCAGCCGATTCCAGCGAACAGAGAAATTGGGGCTATCCCACGACCAATACAAAATAAAGGCCTTCCCCTTTACCGTCTTTAAATTGACAAACCCCCAAAAACGACTGTCATAGCTTTCGTCACGGTTGTCACCCATGACAAACAATGAATCCGGAGGCACAATGACCGGTCCGAAATTATCGCGCGGCTGCGTCCCTCTGGGAAAGATTTTGAGGTCAACACGCATCGCATATTCGTTATCATCAAGAGGATGATCATCAACAAAAACTTTTTTATCCTTAATCTCAATCTTATTACCCGGTAAACCAATAACTCGTTTGATAAAGTCTTTTGATGGATCAACCGGGTATTCAAACACGATTACATCACCGGCGACAGGTTGTCCTAAGGGTATTAAAATGCTTCCGTTGAATGGATTTTTGACACCGTAAGTAAATTTATTGACAAGGATATGATCCCCGATCAGCAAGGTGGATTTCATGGAGCCTGAAGGGATTTTGAAGGCCTGTACAATAAACGTCCGGATAAAAAAGGCTAAAACAAGGGCAACTAGAATTGCTTCGGCGTATTCACGAAAGACTGATTTGCGTTTGGTCTGTGTTTGGGTCAATGAATGATCCTCATTATAATATTTGTCGGCCTCGCCAAAAAGGCACTTATGGTCGTACGCTTTAAATGTCATTTTTACCAGGTCGAATTTTTGGCTATTGGACATGTTCCGAGACAATTATGCGTAGGTTTAGGAGCATGGCAACAGATAACCATTATCACTATCCGTTGCAGTTAAACAGAAAAAAATAGAAAAGACAAGTTGATCAATGAGCGAACAGCTCAATCTTTAATAAATGGACTAATTTTTGCAAAGACATCTTCTAACGTCAAGGATGGGTAATAAATAGCCATATTTTATCAAAGAATGATATCAAAAGGTAACGAACTAATTGCGAAATCGTCAAGGAAGATGAAGTGTACAATATATAGTGTATCATGTGGGCCTTGATCATCGTTTCGCCAGTGTTCATTACGATATTCACCGAGTCAAACCGC
>CAZDYX010000091.1:0-9130 GCA_964509775.1 uncultured Desulfobulbia bacterium
CAATCTGAAACTTATCCTTGCCATGCGATCGACCGCCTATCTCTCCGATGTGAGGGTCATCATCGCAGACAATGGAGGCAATACCGTGTTTGAAGCGGTCTCGGAAGGACCCTGGCTGCTCGCCAACCTGCCTGCCGGCAGCTATACTGTCAAGGCAACGGTGCTTGGAAAGACCATGGAAAAGAATACCTCAGTCAAGAAGGGTGGCCACAGCGAGTTGAGTTTTTTCTGGGAAGATTGAAAACGACGTTGGTGGTTGGCCGACCTTAGACACGAGGCAAAAAATAACTATCCCATCTCGCATCCCGTGTCAATCGTCCCGCAACAAGGCGGCGGGACGATTGACACGGGCCATCTTCGGCTGTGCCTCAATCGCAAAATCCTCGACGTAGCGCTGCTACGCCTGCGGTTTTGTCCCCCGCAAGGGGGGATAAATGCCGCGAAGCAAAGTCGCGTTGGCGGAGCGGCTTTTTGCGAGGCCAACAAATTTGGAAAAATGAAACAGGAAGAATCGGCATGAGATTCGGTTTGCAGGAAGCCGTCATTCAGAAAATCCATGCCGTCTTAGTCCATTACCCACAAGTGGAAAAAGCGGCGCTGTACGGCTCTCGCGCCACTTGACCATGTCCACAGAATTACACACAGAAATATATGGGAGACCGCCCCCCTCACCATTTTCCTTGTTCTCCCCTTTTGGCCCCGATTTTATGAGGTGAACAATTGGTGAACTCCAGGCTGTTCAGCGGAAAAAAAGGTAGAACCTATGAGCATACAGAGGACCATTTATGAAAACAGTAATCTTGGCAGGTGGGTTAGGAACAAGGATAAGCGAGGAAACGCATATTCGGCCAAAGCCAATGATTGAAATCGGTGGTTATCCTATTCTCTGGCATATAATGAAAATTTATTCCGCTTATGGACTCAATGATTTTATCATCTGTCTGGGGTACAAAGGGTATATGGTAAAGGAGTATTTTTCAAATTATTTCTTGCACATGTCAGACGTAACCTTTGATTTTGCCGACAATACAATGAAAGTGCATCGACGGAATGCCGAACCCTGGCGTGTCACCTTGATTGACACGGGCGAACAAACCCAGACGGGGGGGCGCCTGAAACGGGTCAGAACATATCTGGATGAGGAAGATTTTTGTTTCACATATGGTGATGGTTTAGGAGATGTCAACGTAAGGGAACTGATCGAGTTCCATAACCAACAGAAAACGCTTGCCACCGTGACCGCAATTCAGCCGCCTGGGCGGTTTGGGGCGCTTGATGTTCAGCAAAATAGAATAGTCAGGTTTGATGAAAAGCCGCATGGAGACGGAACCTGGGTAAGCGGTGGTTTTTTTGTCCTCTCAATAAAGGTGCTGGATTTTATCGAAGGTGATCAGACTTCCTGGGAGAAAGCGCCGCTTGAACGACTGGCAAGGGAAGGCCAGCTCGCGGCTTATACGCATCACGGTTTCTGGAAGCCCATGGACACCCAACGCGATAAAATGCAATTAGAGGAAATATGGAGTTCCGGTAAGGCGCCCTGGAAAATTTGGTGAGCAAGATGAATTTTTGGGAAGGCAAAAAAGTCCTGATAACCGGTCATACCGGTTTTAAAGGGAGCTGGCTCTCCCTTTGGCTTCAAGGGCTTGGCGCTCAAATCATTGGTTTTTCCCTGCCCCCCGACCGGCCAAGCCTTTTTGCCCTTGGCCGGGTCGCGGAAGGCATGTTTTCGATATTTGGTGATATCCGGAATCTGGACCAGTTTCAGCAGTGTTTGGCCTCATGTCAGCCGGAGATCCTCATTCACATGGCTGCTCAGGCATTTGTGCGAGTTTCGTATGGCAATCCGGTAGATACCTTTTCGACCAATGTCATGGGTACCGTAAATGTGCTGGAAGCCGCCCGCCATGTCGATTCGATTAAAGTTATAATAAATGTCACCAGCGAAAACAGGGAGTGGGTTCGGGGGTATCGCGAAACCGACGCCTTAGGAGGCCATGATCCATACTCGTGCAGCAAGGGATGCGCGGAGCTGGTTGGCACCACCTTTTACCGGTCTTTTCTTCATAAAAAGGGGGTTGCGATGGCCTCGGTGCGGGCCGGGAATGTCATTGGTGGCGGTGATTGGGGAAGTGATAGATTGATTCCTGATCTGGTCAGAAGTTTTATCCGGAAGAAACAAGTCGTTATAAGATATCCAGACGCTGTCCGGCCATGGCAGCATGTCTGTGAACCATTGCGCGGGTATCTTAGGCTTATTGAATCATTGTGGGAAAAGGGAGAGGAATTTTCCGGGGCGTGGAATTTTGGGCCAGGGGCCGAGGATGCCCAACCGGTTTGGTGGATAGCGGATTACCTGTGTTCACATTGGGGTGAAACAGCATCCTGGCGCCAAGACGAAAAAACTCAGCCCCATGAGACTGGCTGTCTCAAACTCGATTGCAGCAAAGCGAGAAACAGGTTGGGTTGGCGCCCCAAACTCGATCTTGCCACGGCCCTTGATTGGACCATCGAGTGGCACCGTGCCTACGAGGCAGGGGTGGACATGAGAGCTACGACCGATAAGCAGATTGATCTTTATCAGAGCATCTGCGAAGAGGGGTAAGCTGCGATTAGGGTCTTGAAAAGATGATTTACTCCGCAACAAGGCTTAAAGGCGTTTTTATTATTGATCTGGATCCGATTCAGGATGACCGCGGTTTCTTTGCCCGCTGCTGGTGCAAAAAGGAGTTTGAGAAACACGGCCTGAATCCCAACCTTTCGCAGTGCAATCTTTCCGTTAACAATAAAAGGGGAACGTTGCGCGGCCTGCATTACCAACTGGCGCCTTTTCAAGAGATAAAGCTGGTTCGCTGCACCAGAGGAAGTATTTATGACGTGGTTGTGGATATGCGGTTAGATTCGGAAACCTACCAAGAATGGATCTCGGTGGAACTTTCCGCCGATAACAGGCGAATGCTCTATGTCCCGGAGGGTTTTGCCCATGGTTATCAGACACTTGAGGATAATTCCGAGATCTTTTATCAGGTTTCGGAATGTTACCATCCCGAATGCGAGATAGGTGTGAGGTGGGATGATCCGGTCATTGGCACAACCTGGCCCGAGGCTGACCGAATAATTTCGGCAAAAGATCGGGCCTGGCCGGATCAGATCGCGGATGCAATATCTGGGATAGTCTGATGAAGATTGTGGTTACCGGTGCCACCGGTTTTATTGGTAGTCATCTCATTAGGGATCTTGTCCTCCGGGGCTATGATCCGGTAGCCATGGGAAGAGATAGATCAAGATTGGACGCACTTTCTGAAGCCCATGGAATTCAGTCCATCTCTCTTGACATCAACGCCCCTGAAAAAGAATGGCACGCCATTCTGGGGAAGCCGGAGACCGTTATTCACCTGGCCTGGGGCGGTTTGGATGACTTTAATAGTTTGGCGCATTTTGAAGAAGAACTGCCTGCTCACTGTCGATTTCTCAAAAGTATTATTGCTGATGGCGTAAAGAGGGTCGTAGTTGCCGGGACCTGCTTTGAGTATGGGCTAGAGGAAGGAGAACTCGCCGAAGACAGATGCCCTGCCCCGGTTACTTCCTATGCGGTTGCCAAGGACTCATTGCGACGTTATCTGACGTTGCTGCAAAAAAGAGAAAAATTTTCTTTTGCTTGGTTACGTTATTTTTATATGTACGGCCCTGGACAGGGCAAGAAGGCGCTTCTTTCTCAACTGGACTCGGCAATAGATCGCGGCGACGCTGTTTTTCCTATGTCCGGGGGGGAGCAGTTACGCGACTATCTGCCAGTGGAGGAGGTGGCGCGGCTTACCTCTTTGTTGGCAACAGAGATAGAGACTTGCGGTATTTACAATATCTGCTCGGGAAAACCGATCTCAATCCGAAGATTAGTCGAGAATAGAGCGGCAGAATTAGGAAGCAAGATTAAACTGGATCTCGGATACTACCCCTATCCGGTGTATGAACCAATGGCCTTTTGGGGAGATAGAGGGAAAATAGATCATTTTTTATCCAGGGGCACAAGTGATAGATAAAACATATATAGAACCTTCAGCCTTTAAGGAGATGGTGGGGAAAAGAAAATTGTTTATCTGGGGCGCTCGTCACGATGGGTATGCGACTAGTCTTGTGGTCGGACGAATTGGCATTGAGCAAACCGGCTTTATCGACAGCAGCCCTTCCCTTCAGGGTACGCGGGCATTCGGGTATCCAATACTGCTCCCTGACGAGTTTTTTGCACGGTATTTTAAAAGTGATGCCTTTGTTATTATCGCCTCCGGTTTCTATGCCGATGAGATTTCGGAACTTTGTGTTCGGCATGGCTTTCACAAAACAGAGGACTTTCTGGTTTACGGAGAGCTGCGAAAATTCAACTATCAGGTCGATGTTTCCGGAAGCTGTAACCTTAGATGCATCTCCTGTCCCCGGGGAAACTATCCGGACCACCGAAAACCCGGCTTCATGTCTCCCCAAACCTATGAGAAGGTGGTTCGTAAGATACTTAAGCAGGATCCTTACACAGGTATCATTTCTCTTTATAATTGGGGAGAGCCCCTGCTCAACAGGGCCCTGCCCGAGATTGTCGCCTTGACCAATCAGTATTCTCTTTTGAGCGCTATTTCCAGCAATTTGAGTTTGAACGTTGATTTTGAACCGGTAATTGCGGCTAAGCCCACGTGGTTTCGAGTGTCAAACTCCGGCTGGGGGAAAAACTATGAAATGACGCATACGGGCGGTAACTGGGACCTGTTCTACAACAACCTCTTCAAGCTGAAAGAGTACCGGGAAAAACACCATCCGGAAATGATTGTTGAACTCTTTTTTCATATCTATAGGCACAACCAGGACGATTTCTTTAAGATGAAGGAACTCTGCGACAGCTTGAGTTTTACCATTCGCTACCGCCATGCCGCCCTTGCGCCTCTTGATAATATCGAAAAAATTATTGATCACGGTCAGGTGAGCAGGGAAGCTGACAGAACAAGGGAATTGCAGATCTTGAAAGTTGAAGAGGTGATTGAGATTGCCGAATCCGAACAAGAGAAAAATCGGCCCTGTTACTATGAGGACCACCTCTGGATAACTTGGGATCTGCATATTGCCCAATGCATGGAATGGTATCGACCCGGCCTTGATCTTGTGGAAGGGGATTTTCTTTCGGTATCGCTTAACGATCTGATCAAGGCCCGTAACATAAGTGAGTTTTGCTTAACATGTAAGACCAAGGGGATTCACCGGGTCTTTTGCGTTTACGGAGATGAGAAATTAATTGCCTCGAAGGGGTCTTTGATGGGGTGTTCATGAAGAAAAACATCGAAGACCTAAAAAGGATCATAGCCGGGAAAAAGGTCTATATCTGGGGCGCAATGATTGTCGGGCAAGGGGTATGCCGAGCCCTTGAGCGCTACAATATACCAGTTGCCGCTTTTCTTGATTCAAGTGAATCGCTCCAGGGAAGATTGGCCCTTGGTTATCCGATTCTTCCGGCCCGGAAGATCATCAAGGAACAGCCTCTGGATGAGCAGGTAATTGTTGTCTCTTCCGGGCATTACGATCTTGAGATCGAGATGAATTGTATTGAGGCCGGGTTGATAAAAAACACCCACTATCTGATGAGTTATGATCTAAACGATATTGACCCCAGTGTAGATATCTCGGGGGTGTGTAATTTAAGATGCATCTCCTGTCCGCGTGGGAATATGAAAGGCCATGCGGCGGCTGGATTTATGACCAGTGACGAATATCGTCCGGTCCTCAGTAAGCTGCTGCGCGAACTTCCGTTTTTGGGGAGCATTCAGCTCTATACGTGGGGCGAACCCCTTCTTAATAAGCATCTTCCCGAAATTATTAGAATAACCAGCGAGGCCAGGGTGCTTGCCGCACTTTCCTCCAACCTTAATGTCGAAGGCGGCTACCAAGAGGTTGTGGAGGCCAAACCGGACTGGTTCAAGATCTCCGCGTCGGGGTTCGGCGAGAGTTATGAGATAACCCATACCGGGGGGAAATGGTCAAGATTCCTGCGTAATGTGAACGAGCTTGCCGACTTGCGCGAACGGTTTCATCCGGATATGCAGATTGTCCTCAATTACCATCTTTACAAGCATAACATCGGGGATGATTATCGAAACATGGAGGAGCTGTGCCGGAGGCTCGGGTTTATCTTCCGTCCCAGTCCAGCCTATCTCTATCCGTTGGATAATGTCCGCGATTATGTTGACGGCAAACCGCTCTCCAAGGAGGCCGGACGAACAATTGAGCTGTTGCTGATGGGGCTTGACGAGGGAATTGCAAAGTCGTTGCTTCGGAAACGGAATCGTTGCCCCGAGGAGCGTTGCCTGCCTATCACCTGGGACCGGAAGGTGCGTTTTTGCGGCGTGTATTATCGGCCCTATATAACAGATGATTTTCTTTCCACCCCGCTTGAGGAGATTCTACAAAAACGTATTGCCAGCGATTTTTGTAGAGAGTGCAGGGAAAGAGGCCTGCATCAGTTCACCGGCGTGTATCTTGCAGAAAAAATCATCAATCCGGATAGAGTCGTGTGAGATGCATAAGGCAATCGCGCAAGTCTCCCTTGATGCCCTCCGTGCCAGCATTGCCCAGAGGAGGCTCTTTGTCTGGGGGGCAGGCAATCAGGGGCGGGGTATCACCAGGATCTTGCTGGAACATGGCATTGTGCCGTCCGGATATATCGACAGCTCTCTTGATCTGGCCGGAAAAAAGATTGCCGGAATTCCGGTGGAACAACCTGGTATCCTGGCTGAAATACCGAGTGACAAAATATTTATTATTATCGCGGTGTTTTTTCATGAACAAGAACTAGCTGACATCTGCCGGAAACACGGATTGAAGCAAGGGGTAGAGTTTATTCATTATTCATCCCTGAAGCCCCGGGACTATTCGCTCGATGTTTCCGGAAGTTGCAATCTTAGATGTATCTCCTGCCCAAGGGCATCCGGAAAAAAAAGCCCGGGCGCCGGGGTGATGTCTCTTGAGGATTTCCGCCAGGTTATTGATAAACTCAGACGCGAGGACCCTTTTGTCGGCAATATCCAACTCTACCAATGGGGAGAACCCTTTCTCAATAAAAAATTGCCGGAGATGATCTGTTATGCTCGGGAAAAGGGGATCTACAGTGCCATTTCAAGCAATCTCAATCGTGCCGCGGATTTTCGGGAAATAATTGCCGCGCGTCCGGAATGGTTCCGGATCTCGGCCTCTGGCTGGGGAGAGGAGTATGAAATTACTCATACCGGCGGCCGCTGGGATATCTTTTTATCCCATCTCAAACAGATCGCTTTGCTTCGGCAGAACCTTCATCCGGAGATGAAACTGGAGCTTTATTACCACCTATACAAACATAGTATTGGCAAGGGTCTTCGGAATTTTCAGGACCTATGTAAGGAGCTGGCTATCGAGTTTCATCCTGTTTTCGCCTATCTCATATCCTTAGACGATGTCTTGAAATATCAGGAGGGAACTCCACTCCCGGTTGCGGCACAAGAAGCTCAAAAAAGAATGTTGCTTGATCTTGATGAAGGTTTGAGAATTGCCCGAAGCGAGGCCGCTCTTGCCTGTGATGCCTTCCGTTCCATCCACATCAACGCGGACCTGTCCGTTAGTAATTGTATGATGTATTTTTGTCCGGAAGGAAATCGAGCGGTGAATAATTATCTTGATCATGGGGTTCTTGAGATCATGGCGATTCGGAGAAGGTGTGATCTCTGCAAGCGGTGCATAAGGCATGGAATGCATCGTTATTGCGGGGCCTATTCGACATTCAAACCAGACATCGATAAGCTGAGTAAAGATGGGTAGCCGCTCGCAAGTCAAGGTCTTGCACCTGCTGCCTCACGCCGGCGGCGGGGTGGGAACCGTTCTTTGTGCCATCATCAAGGAGAGTACCAACAAGGGCGGATTCCGGCACACTCTTGCTACCCTGGAATCACTCAACAGCCGGATGAAAGAGTGGTGTGTCGTAAACCGTATCGTATTTTTTGAAAACGGCTGGGATAATAAGAGAAAGCTTTTCGCGCTGCTCGAACAATGCGATATTGTTCATATCCACTGGTGGAATCACCCGTTGTTACATGCCCTTTTCCTCTCCTCAGCCTTACCAGGAATGCGAACGGTCCTCTGGTCGCATGTCAATGGACTCTTTGTTCCGCAAGTATTTTTTCCGGCCCTTATCGATTTTCCTGATTTTTTTGTTATAGCCACACCCTGCAGTCTGGAGTCCGGGCTGATTGGGGGCAGCTATAACACGCCAGGGAGCAAGATCAGGCTTATTCAAAGCAGTGCCGGTGTCCCCGCAGGCATTTCCAAAAAAATCGATAAACCGGATCAATTCCGAGTGGGTTATGTAGGAACCGTTGATTACAGTAAGATGCACCGGGATTTCATTGCCATCTGGACTGCGACCGGCATCGCCGACTCACCGTTAGTAGTCTGCGGAGGGCCTTCCGACGAGGAATTCCGCCGAGAGGTCTCTCGCGAAGGGGTCGCGAATCTTTTTGATATACGGGGAATTATCGATAACGTCCCTAAGCTGCTTTCCGAACTTCACGTATTCATGTATCCTCTGGCCAGTATCCACTACGGAACCGGCGAACAGGTTCTATTGGAAGCGATGGCCTTTGGCGCCGTACCCGTGGTAATGAACAATGGCTGTGAGAGGTCTCTGGTCAAGGATGGAAAAACAGGGATCGTTGCCTCAGGTAAAGAGGAGTTTGTTCAGGCGATTCTCTATCTGCGGGATAATCCGCAAATCAAACATAGAATGGCGGTGATGGGACAAAAACATGTGTCTGTTCAGTTTGGCTTGGGAAAAACGGTTCAGAAGTGGCACGTCCTTTACGAAGAGCTGCTTCTCCACAAAAAAAGGCAGCATCGCCTGGCCTTGCTGCCGGTTGGGAATCTTCCGGATGATTCGACCACCAGGCTTTTGATAAATTCGTACGGGAATTCCGTAGAGGCACAAAAAATCCTGGCGCTACTTGACTGGGATACCAGTAGCGATAGGGTCAAGGAAGGTCTTTGCGACTTGCCGCTAGCCTGTTTTTCAAAAACACGAGGGTCCCCTTTTCACTACCTGAATACCCTCCCCTCTGATCCCTCATTAGAGAAG
>CAZDYX010000091.1:9140-10428 GCA_964509775.1 uncultured Desulfobulbia bacterium
AACGGTTACTTCAAATGAGCCCCGGGATGTCCTATGAGGTCGTGTCCTGTTTGTTTGAATCAGGAATTCACCAAAATTATTGATTTGAATTATGCGTTATTTGATGATTTGAATTTATCCGGGCAAATGCAACTTGTTTCGTGTAACAAGTGCAACGCCATCTATAATAATACTGACCTGCGGGAAAGAGACTTTTTACGCTACTACAGTTTGAATGAATACTATCTTGATGCTAGATCAGCGGGCTCAGGCGGGTGTTCAATAAAAGATCTAAGCAGATATGCTCGTATTTACAATCAATTAAAGGGATATATTCCGTCATCCAAGCCGACAATCCTTGATTTCGGCTGTGGCAAGGGCGGTCTGCTTTCCTGGCTCAAGGATAATGTGCGGGCGGAAGGCATTGGAATTGAAGCAGGTGCGGCCTGCCGGGAGTTTCTGCAAAAGAGACAGGCCCTTTCCGTCTTTGGATCAGTTTCGGAAGTGGCCGGCAAGGTCGATGCCATCGTTCTCTCGCATGTCCTGGAACACGTCTATTCGCCCTTGAGACTTTTAGAGGAATTGCAAGGTGTTTCGCACCCAGGGACGGTTTTCTATATTGAGGTTCCGCGGGCAGAGGCGTATATCTCTTCGGATATCAATTGGCATGAACTCTATTTTGAGCATATTAACCACTTCACGGCCGAAGGGTTGCGGCGCCTGCTGGTTTCACGCGGAATGCGGCTCCGACAACAGGGGCATATGCGTTTTTATGAGGATGCTCAAGATTCGCCCGAGTGCCATTACTGTGTTACCACCATAGGGAAGGAACAGGCCAAAGAAACAATCCCTTGCCCTTCCTTAAAGATAAAGGTTCACACCCTGCCCGCCCAAAAAATTATCCCTGAAATCATCAAAAATGGCAGTTCGGTTTCAATCTGGGGAATATCCCAGTACACGCAACTTGTTCTAGGTACCTATCCCGAGCTGTTATCAGGAATAAAATATCTCTTTGATGGCTCTTCGGCAAAAATCGGCAGAACCATTGCCGGAATTAAAATCATATCTTCCGATGGCCTGGTGAGTTTGGGCGCCCATGATACGCTGTTAATTCCCGTCTCCCCTTACCTCGATGAGATGGAGAAAAAACTAAACGAAATCGGTTTTCCGGGGCGGATTATACGCTTCTAACGCTCATGATCAACGATCACCCCCAGATCATGAAAAGGAATTCAGGAGTCAGGAGTCAGGAGTCAGAATACGGAAGTAAAGACAAGCTGGGCATGTTCAGGGCGAATTCTGAATTCTG
>CAZDYX010000092.1:0-292 GCA_964509775.1 uncultured Desulfobulbia bacterium
CGCAGACCCAACTGCTCCACCCGGTCCCACTCATGCGTGGCAATGATGGCGGTAACGCCAAACTCATCCACCAATTCAACCAGGATCGCCATAATGTCCGCGGCCCTGATCGGGTCCACCGCTGCGGTTGGCTCATCGGCAAGAATAACGGTCGGTTGGTGGGCCAGGGCCCGGGCGATGGCGACCCGCTGCCGCTCCCCAGCCGAGAGTTCTTGCGGTTTTTTGCACAGATGGCCTTGAATGCCCAGCCGCTGGGCGAGCCTATCAACCACCCCATCCTCGTCCAGGCCGA
>CAZDYX010000092.1:327-3410 GCA_964509775.1 uncultured Desulfobulbia bacterium
GGGAGAAGCCCCCCACCTTGCAGCACGTACCCGATATGGCGTTTTCGTAACCGGCTGAGAATGTCGACCTTACGCTTTTTCCACACTGAATACACGTCAAGTATGGGAGAATCAGGGAGGGCGAGAGAAAAGGTTTCCGCCGAACTTGGGGGCAATATCATAGCAAGCATATGCAGCAGCGTGCTTTTGCCACTGCCGCTTGGGCCAACAACCCCTATTTTTTCCCCGGCGCCAATACGAAGCTCCGGTATCTGCATGATGAAACGCGGACCCCTGGCGCCCCAGTGTCTTACGACGTTGCGCAGACAATAAATTTTCCGGCGTTCCATTGGTTACGGCAGGCAGTCCAGGGGAACCGGATACACGGAGTCGCCGGCCGGCCGTTCCGGGTCAAGGGCGACCCAGCGGTCAACATCATCATGATACTTTTCGTACAGTTGGATCTTGGCCTCAATCTCATCGAGAAACGCCTGCTGTTCACCAACACTCCAGCTCATCCAGATCTCCTCGTTAACGGACATCACCTTACTTTGATAGGGAAGGCCGCTTAGATATTCCCCCAGCAGGCCGCGGTCTCCGAGCCGGGCGGCATCTTTACGCCCTGCTTGTTCAGGGGTACGGCTCATCGTTGCTGCCGCGCTTTGGAGCTGATCAAAAAAGCTCTTGGATGAGGTCATTGATTCCTTTCCTGCCGTCAGGATCCTCTTTAAGGTCTGTTGCAAATCACTCAACTGGTTCTTGGTGAGCAGGACATGAACACTGAGGCTTGGGGTGGCTGGGGCGAGAAAATCCCGGTCCGCGGCCCAGGCCTCAAAAACGCTGGGGGCCTGGGTACCTTTCTGCGCGCCCAGATAGGCAAGCTGCATGGCGCGGCCAACCAACTGGGTCTTCTCCCGAAGTTCTTCCACGGTATTCGGGCCTGCGGACGATGGTCCGCCAGCGGAATCGGCTGCGCCAGAAGAGGGCGCTTTCGTCTCCTGGCGGGAGGGTTCGGCGGCAACCTGGCCGTGGGACGCCTCTTTGACCTGGGTGACAACCGTATGGGCCAGCATATCGGTGGCCTTGCCAAACTCCTGGACCGCCCCTCCTGCTACCGGGTAATAAAGCGAGCCAACCCCCGGATATTCAGCCAGGGTGCGATACTGGCTGGCCGCGCTGTCATGATTTTCTTTTCCAGCATCGGTCAACAGGTGCATGCAATAGATGGCGATCCCTTTATCAAGCGCCAACTGACGAATTTGCTCCTCGTTCATCCGGGTCTTGGACAAGGGGTCATGGCCGCGGCGGGCCCCGGAATCGGTGATCAGGATTATGTACCGCCCTCCATATTTGGACCAATCCATCTCTTCGATGGCGGATGCAAGGCCGGCATAGGCATCCTCGATGAACTGAAAGCTTGATACCGTTGCTTGCTGAACCGCATTGATCTTTTCCAAGAGTACCTCAGGCCGTTCGCCATCGTTAAGATTTCCAAATATACGGGATACATATTCCAGTCGCGGAACCTTGTTCAAGTTGTCCCGATAAGCAACCAGGCCGAAACTTACCTTGCCGAGCAAGTCGGCTTCGTTAAGGGTATTATAAACGCGGCGCACCGCCTCTCTGGTCCGGTCAATATAGGGGCCCATGGAAATCGTGGAGTCGATTACAAAGACAATGCCGGCCCGGAACTTGGTCATTGCCGGTTCCCGGGCGGGCGCCTCCTGGGCGAGGCCTTCTCGTTTGCCCGCATCGGAAAGCAGGTCCTGGTCGCCTTGCTTCGGGGTGACGGAGGCTATTTTAAGCATACGGACATTGAAGCCGCTTGCGAGGTAGGTTTCCTCGGCCTCCAGAATCGGCAGCAGATAGAAATTCTTAGTTATATCGATATGAGTGGCCGGTTCGATGGAGATGACCGGGAAGTTATCCGGGATGGCGCTGCCTTGAATTGTGCCATAAAGCGTTTCTGAACGTGCGGCCAGATCGTCGGCTCCGAGCAGATCGCGCAGATAGCCCTTTTCCTGAAAAAAGAGGGTCCTTTCCCGGTTGACCGGATTGGTAAACGCTACCGTGATGGTCTGTTTCCAATCGATAAGATACTGGGCCTCGATCCAGCCGTCGGTGGGCTCGCGGGTTGCTGTGGCAACCTCGACCCAGTCCTTGCCGACGAGGTTTTTTCGATCAAAGACATAAAAGATGGTGAAGGGCGATAACTGCCGGCCGCTATTGCCTTGCTCCCCGGAAGGGGCGTTGCCGGCCGGTAAAGGTTCTTTGTAGAGACATGCCCCCGGCCGGGTGAGAACCTTTTGGAAAAGCGTTTTTTTCCCCGCCATGAGCAATGGCTGCCGACCGGTTGCCGGAACGTTTGCCGCCTCGCCGCTACCGGTAGGCGGTTGCTCCGCTGCTTGGCTTTGGTCAGTGGTGGTTGCCGGCGCGCTGACCGTATCTTGTGCCTGCTGTTCCTGGGAAGGGGATTGGTTTTGTTCGCTGACGGCTGGCGGCTGCTCTGCTGTTTGGCCGTTATCAGTCGTTGCAGACGGGCCGGCAGTATCCGGTGCCGGCTGGGGAGGAGACTGGTTTTGTTCGCTGACGGCCGGAGGTGAACCGCCCCCGTTCCCCTCGCTGGTTGGCGGACCGGGTCTTAACAAGACATGCCAGGCTCCGGCAGCAAGTGCCGCGACCAAGAGTACGGAAAACACCCCGATAAGAACCGCTTTTCTCTTTGCTCTTGAACGGTTGTCAGCACTTGGAGCGGCCAGCGAATCTGCTGCCCCCGAGGGGGTGGTTTTAGCGGTTTGGGCGGTATCCCTCCCCTCTGTGGCTGGTTTGTCCTTTTGAGGGGAAAGCCCAAGCCAGTTTTTTGGTTCACTTCCCGACCCGTTTGTTTTTTGGTCTGTCGTCATTGTAATTGCCTCAGGATTGTTGTGTATAACCCGCGGGGCTTCACGGCCACTCGGCTCAACCGGTCTCGTTTAAGGATGTCCTCCCAATATGTTTCCGCAGCCATCTGGGCAATCTGGGCCTTGATCAATAGTATCAAATATGGCATTATATAAAAATGAGCCGACACGATAAGACACTGAAAGACATGCGCAATAACCCTC
>CAZDYX010000092.1:3420-8531 GCA_964509775.1 uncultured Desulfobulbia bacterium
GCGTATTGATCAACTTGAGTCCGTGGCCACCCGTCATGAAATTAAGGTCCGCAAACCTGGTGGCAGTCATGTCATCTTTCAAAAGGATGGCTGCCCGATTGAGGTCTCGGTTCCAGCACACAAACCAATCAAGCCGGTGTATGTACTGCAGTTCCTTGCATTGCTCGACTGGAGGCATGAAGAATGAAACCGAAATTCGAGGATTATCCGATTGAAATCCGCCCCTTGACCGAAAAAGAGGGAGGCGGTTTTTTGGCAACATTTCCCGACCTGCCTGGCTGCATGGCCGATGGCGAAACCCCGGAAGAGGCAATTGCTGATGCCCGTGGCGCGTTTGCGTGCTGGATGGCAGCCCATATCGAGGATGGCCGGCCAATACCGGAGCCAGGTGGAACAGATGCCGGTCCGGTTCGTGCAGCGGTTGCCGCGCAGCCTCCACGCTGCCTTAAAGGCATTGGCAACCAGTGACGGGGTGTCGTTGAATACCATGGCAGCCGTGCTGATCGCGGAAGCCGTGGGGAAACGCAATGCTCACACTTGATCACACCGCATTGGCATGCCGGCAAGAAAGTGAGTGGCGATTTATTGTCGCTACATTGCAATCCCGTGGGCTTCTCGGCAAATTCAGTAGAGTGTCCCCCGAATTCAAGCTTGCCTATCTTCGCCAGATGGATAATGGGGGAGGAATTACTTATGACTATGGGCATAGGAGATGTCTTTTTGAAGCTCTTCGTCGTAATAGTGACGTTCAATGCCACGTTCGGCCAGTCCTTCGAGGAATTCCCATTTGCTGAGTTTTGCAAACCGCCGGGCCGTGCCTAAGGAGGCCATGCCGCGGGCGTAAAGGGTAAAGGCCATTTCCCTCGCCAGGGTCTGCTTTTTTTGACCGCGCGGTACCTTTACCGTTTCGATGATCTCTTTCGGAATGGTCAGTGAAAGTACCATATCTCCCGCATAAATAAATTTGGATTTCCCCGTGCTCAATCTTTCCGAATCGGTTTGCCGTTGATGGTTTTGATGCCGGCGCGGCTGATAGCCCTAAACTCGTATCCACATCCACCAAGCGGATGGAAGCTGCATGCGAGGAGGAAATTGCCTGTAGACAGATTCCCTCTGTTATCTGGATCCTTTTGGTGGCAATCTATTTCACCTATCGAGTCTTGAATGATCAGTACCAATTCCTTTGAAAAATCAATCTCGGGTAGCTTTTCATTTTCTCGGAATTTTTTCCATACCCTGGCCCACTCCTCTTTGTTGGAGACAATGTCGTCGGGCACATCTATGCATACACAGCTTTCTTTGAGCTTTTCTACGTTATTATTTAGTCCCTGCACCCTGGTTTGACTCTCTTTTACCTCCTCAGGAGGTCCAGAAACTATCGCAGTCATCAGGACTTATTGCTATTTCGCCTCTCCAGCAGGTTTGTAGAAAATTTTCTTCAAGCTTGTTATCCGGGAAAAATTTGGTAAATATTTTTTCTGGTATTTGAGAAAGGGTATTGAATATCCCTTTGTCAATCCAAGTTAATCCGGCATTGGGAGTAAAAGTCACGCTCTCAACTGAGGATAAACCTTCCTTTTTAATGCTTCGAGACAAAAGAACCGTACTGCCATCCTTAAACGTATAGAAACCAGGCAAAGGTCTTAAAAATTTTCTATCAACAACAACATAAACAGCATTAATAAGTTCACCATTGCCTGAATGTGTAGTAAGCGAAATTACCTTGTGGTAGTTGCTATCATTATTATTAATAGTAATAGATAATTGTCCAGCGATAGCATCCTGTAATTTTTCTGCCAAATTAAATAATGCCTTTTCTTTCTCTGAAGCACTCTTATTAAACATTTCCAATTCATATATAGCTGATTTCACTAGTGTAGTATATTTACTGCAAGGATATCTTCCAAGAAACGTATTATAAGCTTCAAAGGTGTTTTTATCCTGGGCTTTATTAAATTCATCTTGCTCCGCCTGCTCTCGCCGTTCTTTCCAATCTGGCTCTTCTTTCCAAGAGGGAGATACATTCTCTATTGCTCTTTTCTCACTAGAACTGGATTGATTCGGTTTGGCGGTATTATGCTTTCCGTCTTCAACAGACCTATTATTCCTTGAGATAGCTTGTCCGTCCGATATCACGACGTTTGTTAATCTAAAAGTTTTATCTTCCAACTCCTTACAGTCGAAGGCAATCCTCTTTCCTGGCACAAACTGTGGCCAGTCTAATGTGGAATCATCCGAAGCAAAAATAATGACCTTCCCTTTTTCTTTTTGTCCTTCTCTGCTTACCAGCTTTACCCTTGAATTGTCCGTTCGTACGATCGTAGAACCGCTATCAGGGATCAAGAATATCGCTTTCTTACCCAGAGATGTAAGACCCGCATCGGCAATTGTGCCTGACATGTGGCCATAAGAATCTCCTGCAGCACCCTCGGCGACGACATCCAGGTTGGTAGTTTTGAAATTATAAAAAGCCCCTGGTGCAATGATCTCTGCGCAACCGGCAAGCAACACAAGGAAAATTACTAAAACAAATCTGCTTTGAGATAATTTTTCTGATAGCGACCCCATAAGAAGGTTCCCGAACCCCTCCTCTCATTATTTGGATATCGTGCCGGCCCCGAATCGTAGGCCACCTTCTTTAGTACGCTCCATATATTGGTAAGTTCCTTGACTCTCTTTGAAGAAAATAAGCCCACAGATCAGGTGCTGTTGGGCTCGATGACATTGCCGGCCCCCTTGGGGCCATAAGCCAGTTCGGCCGGGATGAAGAGCTGCCAGATGGAGCCTTCCTTCATCAGTTGCAGGGTCTCGGACCAACCGGGGATAACGCCCTTGACCGGAAAGGTCGCCGGCTGGTTGCGCTTGTAAGAGTTGTCGAATTCCGTGCCATCGATCAGGGTGCCGCGGTAATTCACCGTGACCGTATCCTCAGCCTTGGGCGTGGCGCCGCTGCCCTTTTTCACTACCTCGTACAGCAGGCCGCCGGGAAGCGTCACCACCCCTTCCTTTTTCTTGTTCTCGGCCAGGAACACCTCACCGGCCTTCTGGTTCTTTTCCGCGGCCCGCATTGCTCTTCCTCCCCGCTGATTTCATTATTGGCCCCTTGAGGTGCCGAACGTTTATAGGCCTTCTTTGCTATGTTCGCGCAGTTGCTGAAGACACTCATCGAGTGCTCGGCTTTGTTTTTTCATAGGTAACCACCCTTTATCCGTATAGAAAAACCGCTTGCCGTTCTTCATTTCAACTACCGCCCCCAAAGCAATTCTGATCTCGTGCCCAACAACCTTGAAGGGCGTCGTTATGCCCTTGATCTGGGTATCTCCGTGTAGATCTTGAAAGAAAATGTCTGATATTTCCTTCCTTATGAATAACTTAAGGTTACGCCAAATATCCTCCTGCAACTGCTGGGGCACTGGTTTGGCGTCAGGTAAAATTGAAGCTATGTCACAGGGGAGTTGGCTTTCTTGTTTTTCGGAAGAATCTCGCGCTGCGGTCTGGGCTTCTTGCCCCTTTATTTCATTTGCTGCGCTATCCTCAACTTTCGGTGGGTTGGATTGATCCTGGTTGGCAGTCTTTGAGGGCTCATCTGTTGTCCAAGCGGTAACTCGACCATCCTTTGAAAATTCGGATGCATGCAATCCCTGGCCACTGCGGAAGTCCATCCCTTCGGGTAAGTGAATTTGGCGCTCTTGTTTTTCGGGAGCATCCCGCTCTGCGGTCTGAGCTTCCTGCCCCTTTATTTCATTTGCTGCGCTATCCTCAGCTTTCGTTGGCCTGGACTGATCCTGATTGGCAGACCTTGGGGTGTCTCCACCAACGGATTTATTGTTCCGGAAGTCCACTTGTCCTGCCTTATTAACGCGGTCTTGTCCTATCTTGTCCTGGCCCCGGTCTTGACTTGGGGTGAAGGCCAGCCGGAACCCCAGGGTGCCGTAACGGCTTGATGGCGAATCCCAACTGCGATTCGTGGCCTGCGCGTCCTTGGAACCGTTGAGCCAACCGCCGCCGCGAAGCACGCGGGCCGAGCCGGAAGAGGGACCTCGCGGGTTATCTCGTGGGCTATGACGATAATAGTCCTTGTCATACCGGTCAGCGCACCACTCCCAGACATTGCCGGACATGTCGTAAATCCCCAGGCCGTTTGGTGCCTTTGTCCCCCTGGCATGCGTTTTGGCGCCAGAATTGCCCTCCTCCCAGGCCAGGGTCTGCACATTGTCGCCGCCACAGTACCCTTCCTTTTTCCCTCTGCTCCGGCAGGCATATTCCCACTCCGCCTCGGTTGGCAGCCGGTACTGCCTGCTGGCCATGCTGTTTAGTTTTTTGATGAATCCCTGCGTGTCATTCCAGGAAACGCTTTCCACCGGATAGTCGCCCCCCTGCTTAAGGGCGGAGGGGTTGTTCCCCATCACCTTTTCCCACTCTTCTTGCGTCACCTCGTATTTGCCAATATAAAATTCTCTTACGCACACCTCATGAACCGGTTTGGAATTGTCGCTGCACTCCGAGCCTTCCAGCCCGCATCCCATCTCGAAACACCCGCCCTTCACCCGCACAAACTCCGCGTCGGCCATTGGGTCTTGCGCAACCAACTCTGGCTTTGGCGGTGTGGAAGGCAGCGGCTGGCTTTCAACCGCCTTAGGATGCTCCTCGGCTGCAGCCACCTCACTCTCTCCGGCGGCTTCGGTGGACCTTATATCGTTAGAAAAAGCACTATCCGGCACTGTTCCAGCATTGCTTGGGGCCGACGGCGCGGTGCCAGCGTCGGGCTGCGGGCCACCCTGGTTTTGTGCTGTTTGCTCCTGCTCCGGCTGCGACTGTACCTCACCCTGCTCCAGTATGCGCCGCACTAAATCGTCAGCCTGCTCCTTGGTCAGTTCATCAATACCAGCCTGCCGCACCCATTTAAATTCCTTGGGGAAAGGCGCTCCAAGACTCATCTCCCTGCTCAGTATGGTTTCTCGAACTCGAAGCACCAGGTATTTTGGCTTAGTAGCCTGAAGGCGCTGCAGTTCGGCGTACCCCTCATCGCTTAGCGTGATGTGGAGACCATAACCAAACGATACTTTCGATGGGCTGACGTCAGCTACTGTCCGCCTATTGAGGTCGAAAGC
>CAZDYX010000092.1:8541-10319 GCA_964509775.1 uncultured Desulfobulbia bacterium
CTTCACCGCAATAAGCAGTTGCGCAGCTTGCCAAGATGGCAAATAATGCTGGGATCAAGAGGCAGTGAGCATAGTTCTGCTTGCCGATTTTAGCCAGATGGATAATAGGAGAGGAATTACTCACGGTTACGGGCATAAGCGACATCTTCGCGAAGCTCTTCCTCATAGCAGTGACGTTCAATACCACGTTCGGCCAGTCCTTCGAGGAATTCCCATTTGCTGAGTTTTGCAAAGCGCCGGGCCGTACCGAAGGAGGCCATGCCGCGAGCATAAAGGGTGAAGGCCATTTCCCGAGACAGGGTCTGCTTCACCTGACTGCGCGGCACCTTTACCGCTTCGATGACTTCTTTTGGAATAGTGAAAGAAAGCGCCATATCTCACCTCAAAAAATACAAATAAAATTTTTTACCGCTATTGAATGATTGTCCGCTTTGATTCCATATACCGTACCCGATCCCCAACGGCAACCAACTCCTCATTAATCTACCTCTCCGCTGACTTCACTGTAGAATGTTCCGGGAGGTGAAGGACGCTTATAGGTGTCCACCCTTTCTTTGCTATGTTCACGCATCTGCTGAAGGCAGTCATCGATCGTACGGCTTTGTTTCTTTATGGGGTACCACCTTTCGTTCATATAGAAAAACCGCCGTCCGTCTTTCATCTCAACTATTGCTCCCGAGGCAATTCTTAGCTCGTCTCCAACCACCTTGAAGGGCGTCTTTGCGCTCTTGAGCTGGGTCGCGCCATGGAGTTCCGGAAAAAACATGTCAGGCAATATTTCCTTCTTCATGAACAACTTGAGGTTGCGCCAAATATCCTCCTGCAACTGTTGCGGCACCGGCTTCGCGTCGGGTAACATCGAAGCAATGTCGCAGGGGAGTTGGCTCTCTTGTTTTTCGGTAACATCTTGTGCCGTGGCTTGGGCTCCCTGACGCCTTATTTCATCTGTTACGTTATCCTCAACTTTCGGTACCGTTTCTTTCCCGGCACCTGCCACACTTGCCCCTGTGGCCTCTACAAGTTGAACGATTTCCTTATGGCCTCGATCAGCCGCTAGAGACGAAGCGGTCCTGCCACCTTTATCCTGGATATTTGCATCAGCGCCTTTGGCAAGCAGTAACTTCACCACCGAGGTATGGCCTTTGTCTGCCGCCATCATCAGGGCGGTTGCTCCATTACTATCCCTCAAATTTACATCTGCACCTCTGGCGGCTAATTCTTCAACAGTATCCGTATGCCCATTAAATGCAGCCTTTCCAAGGGCAGTCGCACCTCTACTATTTATTACATTTGCATCTAGCCAGGTATTTAACCATACTATTACCCCTCTTGTTTCACCCATTTCCGCAGCCTCTACCAACGCATCAAGGCATGTAGAGTATTGTTTAGTTGCATCTTGATATAATCCAAATGTCCTATCTTGCGCACCAATCTCAGGCAATATTCTCAATATATCTCCTTCAACAGATTGGATCGGCAATAGAAAAGTGCAAGAGAAAACACAAATTAGTGGCAGCCAGTTAGTTCTCGCACCTCTCATATCAACCTCCCCTGTTGTAAAATTTAATCCCTCCGCGCAACCACGTGATCACCGACCCCACTTTGCCCGACTCTTTCACCTATTCTTGAACGTTTGGCGGCGCTGAGTCGGTCCTCGCGGTCATACTCGTACCGGACCATGTAGGTGGGCTTGGACCCCTTGTTGTCTTCCATGAGCTTGGCCCCGGCTATCAGCAATTCCCCGGTCGAGCCAATGGTATAGTTAAAAGCCACTTGGT
>CAZDYX010000093.1:0-10256 GCA_964509775.1 uncultured Desulfobulbia bacterium
GAGCTTTCAGGTATCGGATCACTCCGCTGCAGCCTGGCCATGGGGCAACGCGGACAGAGCGCGGGGGACAAGGGCGATCCCTACCAGACCCTGCGGGCCGGCATGGTGCAGGAGCAGATTCAGGCGCGAGGGGTAAGGTCTGCGGCCGTGCTCGATGCCATGACCAGGGTGCCTCGCCACCTGTTCGTGCCTGAGGCGGCAAGGGATTACGCCTATGACGACAGCCCCCTGCCTATCGGTTATGGCCAGACCATTTCCCAGCCCTATATCGTCGGGTTCATGACCGAGATTTTAAACCTCAAGCCGCATCATCTTGTCCTTGAGGTTGGCACCGGCTCGGGCTATCAGGCCGCGGTGCTTGCTGAACTCGTGGCCGAGGTGTTTACCATCGAGATAATTCCGGAGCTGGCTGCGAGCGCGGCCGACAGGTTGCGTGCCCAATATCCTCGAAAAGTACGCGTCAAGCAGGCGGACGGCTATTTCGGCTGGCCGGAAAAGGCCCCCTTTGACGCTATCATGGTCACGGCTGCGGCCGAATTCATCCCGCCGCCCTTGCTCGAACAACTAAAAGAGGGCGGCAGGATGGTGATTCCGGTGGGCACCCCGTTCCTGGTCCAGACCCTCATGCTGGTCGAGAAGTCAAACGGCGAGATCATCACCAGGAGTATGATGCCGGTTCGGTTCGTGCCGTTAAAGAGGGCGCCGTGACCAGGGCCGGGGGAGCGCGACTGGCCCTGGCCGTCGGACTGCTCTCCCTGGCCCTGCTTGCCTTCGAACTGGCCTTGATGCAGATTCTCTCCATTGTCCAGTGGTATCATTTTGCCTATCTCATCATCTCCGTGGCCCTGCTCGGCTTCGGGGCAAGCGGCACGGTTATCGCCCTGTTTCGCGACTGGCTCCTAAAACGCAGCGATACCCTGCTGCCGCTGCTGGTCTTTGCCTGCGCTGCCGCTATGGCAGGGGCCGTGGCCCTGGCCCAGTCCCTGGTCGGCGATTTCGATATCCGGCAGCTCTTTTGGGAGCCGCGCCGGATCGGGTCGTTGTTCCTTTTTCAACTGATCTTCTTTGTGCCCTTTTTTCTCGGAGCCCTGCCCATCGGCCTTGCCTTTACCCTGCACACCGAGCGGATTGCATCCCTTTATGCAGCCAATCTTATCGGCTCCGGCCTGGGGGGCGTGGCGGCAATAAGCCTCATGTGGTTCTATCGACCCGAACAACTGCCGGCCCTGGCCGCAATTCTGCCCCTGACAGCCGGCTGCCTGCTCCTGCCGGCCCGTCGGGGTCTGCGCTGGTGGCTGGGCGCGGCCCTGGCCGGGGTGGTGGTGGCAGGATTTCTTTTCAATGCCCCGGCCTTGACCCTGTCCCAATATAAGGACATAAGCCGTACTCTGACCCTTCCGGAGGCACACCTCACGGCCCAACGATCCAGCCCCTACGGTCTGGTCCAGGCGGTTGCCTCGCCGGCCCTGCGTTATGCCCCGGACGTGAGCCTTACCTATGCAGGCAGCATTGCGGTGCGCGATGCCCTGTTCAATAACGGCGACTGGTTCGGGGCGGTGCCCCTGTGGCCCCCGGAACGGGCTGCAACGGTGTATGCTGCGACTACCGGGGCGCTTCCCTATGCCCTGGCTAAGCCGGGCCGGGTTCTGGTGCTCTCTGCCGGCACCGGCGATGATGCTGTCTATGCCCTTGCCCAAGGGGCGCAACTGGTGCAGTTGGTGGAGCCGCATCAAGCGGCCGTTGCCCTTCTTGGCGAGACATACCCTGAAAGCGCCGGGGCAATGTTAAGAAGTTCCAAGGTGGCGTTATCCGATCTTGAGCCGCGTACCTGGCTGGCTATTGATCAGTCAAGCTATGACCTCATCATGGTGCCGATGGTCGGCGCCTTTGGCGGGGCCGCGGGTCTGTTTGCCTTGAAGGAGGAATATTTACTCACCAACGAGGGATTCCGGGACCTGTGGAGCCATCTTGGCCCGGATGGGTTTATTCGCTTTTCAGCATGGCTGGACTTTCCGGCGCGTGCCCCGCTCCGGCTTGCGGCCACCATCATCGAGATGCTCGAACAGGCCGGGGTGGAAGAGGTGCAGCAGCATCTGGCCGCGGTGCGTAGTTGGGCCACGGTTACCTTCCTGGTCAAGCGCTCTTCCCTTACCGAGGCGGATCTGCAGGGGGTGCGGAATTTTTGCCGGCAGTTCCGCTTCGATCCTCTGCTTTTGCCCGGACTTGGCCCGGAGGAACGAAATCGTTTTCATATTCTTGAGGATCAGAGTTTTTTCGTTGATCTCGATCGTCTGTTTGCAGCGCAGAAACGCCCAGCTTTATATGAGCAGCACGACTTCAATATCCGACCCGCCACGGATAACCGGCCGTTTTTCTCCCAATTTCTGCGCCTTAAAGGCCTGCCCCGGGTGCTTACACTCTTTGGAGAACAGGCCCTGCCTTTTTTGGAGATGGGGTATCTGGTCGTGTTTTTGACCCTGGCGCAGATGGCGGCGGCAGCCTTGATTCTTATCCTGCTTCCCTTGCTGCGTCTTGGCTGGCAAGGGCGAGACCGCAGCCGGATGATTGTCTATTTCAGTTGTCTGGGGCTGGGCTACATGTTTGTGGAGATGGTCTTTATCCACGAACTGGTGCTCTATTTCGGCCGGCCCATCTATGCTGCCGCTGCCGTGCTCGGTGCTGTCCTGACCTTCTCCGGCCTGGGCAGCTTTTTGTCGATGAAGGTACCGCCCAATTGGGCCGCCACGCAAAAAGCCAGTTTTGTAGCGGCCCTGCTCGTGCTCCTGTGGGCCGTCCTGATGCCGGTCCTGGTGCGCAAGACCATGGCGCTCGGCCTTGGTTGGAAGGCGCTTTGCGCCCTGCTTTTCATCGGCCCGCCGGCCCTGGCCATGGGCTTTCCTTTTCCCCTCGGGCTCCGCACCCTGGCCGGCAGGAACAAGGACCTGGTGGGCTGGGCCTGGGGGATAAACGGCTGCGTGTCGGTGCTCTCCACTGCCCTGGCAACTATCACGGCAGTGGAGATGGGATTTAAAGCGGTCTTGCTCATTGCTGCTGCTGCCTATCTGACAGCGGCCGCAGCTTCCCAAATAAGCCCCCGGAACTCTTGATCCCCGGCGCCGTGTTGTTCTATTTCAGTTACCACTGAACCAATATTTTATTGTATCCTTAGGCAGTTATGAAGGACATGGATTGTGTGGCGTTTCTCAGGTGGGCCCTGCCGCAGTTGCACATGCAATGGCCGGGGTTTCGCAAGGTACGTCGGCAGACCTGCAAACGGATAGAGCGGCGGCTTAAGGAACTGGGCCTTTCCGGAGTTGCAGACTACCGGGCCTGGTTGCAGGAAAAACCAGACGAGTGGCTGGTTCTCGATACCTTGTGCCGGATTACGATTTCCCGGTTTTTCCGGGACCGGGAAGTGTTTCGGGCGCTTGGCCGGGATGTGCTGCCGGAGTTGGCGCAGAAAGCAAAAAAAGGGGGCGGTCGGGTCCTGAGATGCTGGTGCGCGGGCTGCGCGTCGGGAGAAGAGCCGTATACCCTGATCCTGCTCTGGAAGTTTGAGGCCGCTAAAAAAGCTACTGAGCTGGACATCAAGATTATCGCCACCGACATAGACCCGACCATGCTGGAAAGAGCGGCGCGGGCCTGCTATCAGTCGAGCAGCCTGAAGGAACTGCCGGATCAATGGAAAAAGGAAGCCTTTGACATAGTGGAGGACTTGTTTTGCCTCAGGCCGGAGTTTCGCGCCATGGTCGAGTTCTGCCGCCAGGACATCCGCCAGTGCCAGCCGGATCGACCTTTTCAGCTTATTTTATGCCGGAACTTGGCGTTTACGTATTATGACAGCGCTCTCCAGAAGAAGATTTTGGAAGGGCTGTCCGAAAGGCTCGACGACGGAGGCGTCCTGGTCCTCGGTGTTCACGAGGAATTGCCCTCGCCGGCAGAGGACTTTGTTCCCTGGTATCCAAACCTGAAGATTTATTGGAAACAAGCAGAGGAAAGGCAGGGCACATGAATAGCAATGCCAATGCCTATATCGGCACCAGTGGTTGGAATTACCAGGGCTTTAAAGACGGTTTCTACCAAGGCGTGCCGAAAAAGAACTGGCTGGAGTTTTGCGCCCGGAAGTTCCCCGCCATCGAGACAAATGCCATACCCCTCCTGGTTTCCGGTTTGCCATCAAGGGGAACCGATTCCTTACCCATAACAAGAAACTGCTGGATCCCCTTGACTCGATACTGCTTGATCAGGAAAGGGGCCGGCCGGAATATAATAGCGATCACCTTTCCCGTATGTATTCTTGTTCCCTTCGATGACAAGATCAATTCCCCCATCGAGAACAAAGCCGACTTGAGCAGCGTGTGAATGCTGCGGCAATTCTACATCTTCCGAAAATTGCATGAATAGTATTTGATGATTGTCGGATTGTGAGAGATATGCCTTAATCCCTTTCATTGGTATCTTTTCCATGTTCAAATTACTCCAATCCTGGCAATTGAAGATCCCTCCATATGTCTTTCGCCAACAATCAAACGGACACATCAAGTGACGTCGTTCCTAATTTACAGACCTCGTAAACGCCAAAGTGTTTCGTTTGTTGTAACTATTTTATTTTACTTATTTTTTTTAGAAATTGGACATTCTTACAGCCACAGATGTCCAATTTCATCAATTAGCTTACAAAATCAACACGTTACGTATTGTGTCCATTTTTTTACGTTTACGAGGTCTGAATTTATCGCTTCTTCAAATACTTCATTTGAATATTCGACGCGATGAGCCAGGCACCCTCAGGCCGCTGAGGCAGGGCATTCTGGATTGCGGTTACGATCTCTTGGACGTCATTCGACTGGGACGCAAGCTCTTTTGCCTTTTGATCGAACATAAGAATATACTCTTTCATATCCTCCAGATCCTTCTTCCCCGAAAGAGGGCCATGGCCGGGGATGATCTTTTCTACATCCATTGACTTGATGTCATCCAGTTCTTTAGCCCATTCCTCAATATTCCCCTCACCGAGGAAAGGATGGTAATTCGTAAAAAGGATATCACCGGCGAAGAGAACCTTCTTATCAGACAGATAGACCAGCGTATCTCCGTCGGTGTGGGACTGACGGGCATGAATAAGTTCGATCTTCTGACCGCCGATATCGATTACCATTCTGTCGCCATAGGCCAAAACCGGATAGGCAGGCGTCGTTCCTTTCATATCCTCCGGCGTAAGGCCGTATTGCCCGATATTTTTAAGTGTCTCCTCGGCGCTATTCTCCATGGCCTTCTTGTCGTTTTCCTGGGCAATAACCACCGCACCGAGTTTGGCGAATTCAGAATTGCCGAAAACATGGTCAAGGTGATAATGCGTATTAATAACGTATTTGATAGGCTTACGGGAGACGGTTCGGATGGCCCGGATGAAACGCTTTGCCTCTTTGGCAGAAATAAGCGTATCCACGACCACAATGCCATCCTTACCAATAATGATGCCTGCATTAGCCCCGAAGCTATTATTCTTGGAACTGTTTTTTGTGTCCACAAATGCGAAGACATTCTCAGCGATCTGTGTCAACTTTTCTGCGGCAAATGCGCGGCCACAAAGTGCTAATAGTGCTAGAACCAACACCAAAAACTTTCCTAAAACAACTAAACACTTCCTCATATTTATCCTCCTGTTTATAGCCTAACGTTTGAGATAAGTGGCAGCCAGGAAAGCCGTGCAGCTTACGTGGACTTTTGTGGAGCCGAAAAAGCAACAAAGACCGCCGCGCTTCTTGCTGGCCGCTTAATTGATTTGTTATCCCCTTAGTTGCTGTTGCTTCCACCTGTTATTAAGCTTATCCTCTTTTCCCCGCAGACCTTGCAATTGTTGATTTTTCTTTTTATTTTTCCTTGTTCTCTCCCGAAAACTCTTGGTCCGCTACATGATTGTATTTTTCAATATCACTATTTTCCTGCTCTAACCGTTCTTCAAACTGTTCCTGAGTAAGAAGAAGTCTATTCGTCTGCATATTGCATTTATACAAATGGCAATTTGCCGGGCTATCTCCACGATCCAGAAATTCAAACAACTCTTTTCCCTCGCCAATTAAAACGTGGCTCATTTTATTTTGGATATTTTTATGCACTACAAATTTTTGTTGCCCACCTTCAATGATCAATAGCGCCAAGTCTTTCTTCTCAAGGTTTATTAACTCTTTGAGTTGTTCTGCATTAGACATTATCGGAAATTGAGTCCCAACCTGCGAACCACCTTGATTTTCCGTGCTTCCGTGGACCGGTTTGGCAATTTCCGATAATGTCTATTCATAGATCTCTCCTTACGTAAAACGAGTTTATTTTTCTCATAAGATATTTTTAAAGCCTTAACGGTTAATTCATTGACTTTCTTGTAAAGATTGTCAATGGAATAAGGCTTTTCTAGAAAATCATCCATTCCTATTTCTAAATATTTTTGTTTCGCTTGTAAGTTACCCGTCAATGCCATAATAGGAAAGTATTTCATTTTACTACGGATGATTTTTGTGGCTTCAATGCCATTCATTATGGGCATGTCGATATCCATAAGGCAAAGATCATATTCCCCTTCATGCATTTGAGCCTGTTCAACAGCTTCTCGACCATTTGAAGTCATGTCAAATTCAAATCCCCAACGATTCATTAATTTACCAGCTATTCTCTGAAGAGCTAAATCGTCTTCAGCAATTAAAATTTTCATAGTTATATCTCCTCAACTTTATTAGTTCATCCGGGGCGCTCCTTTCCCCGAAGCCGACGCCTTTTTCGAAGACCGACAACGCCGGGCTTGCGATGTCCGACCCCGAGGCCAATGTCTTTCTCGAAGCCCAGGAATGCCGGGCTCGCGTTATCCGCCCCGAAGCCCAAACCTTCCAATGATAAATGCATGCATTGCTTGGGAGTTACTCGCGGGCCAACTAGTTATTCTACAGTTTCTGTATATCTCCGCGAGTTGCATGTCCTTTGCGGATTACCATACGATCCCAAAAAAACCAGACATGTGATCTAGTATAAAATATTCGGCCACTGTGGCCCAAAATCTTATATATTCTATTTAAAATGTTCTTGCCAAGCTTTTTCCGGGCGTTTATTCCTCCTCTGTATATCATGCAATTTATACGTGTAACACGTGAGCCTCTTGCAAAAGTCGTGTAACCGTTCTCTTGGTACCAGCATGGCCATGAAATACGTCATTCCGGCAGTGTGTTGAGCCGGAATCCAGTTCTTCCGACGTGATAAAACGTCTGGATGCCGGATAAAAAAACTCCGGCATGACGGAAAATACATTTATCACAACTTTTGCAAGAGGCTCACGTTTCTGGACAACTCCGATGCCCAAAATCCCTCCAGTGCGAAAAACCGAGTCAAATCTATTTTTCATCTGAACCGCCGTCTTCCCAAAAGCCGATCATCGGGCCGAGCTGCTCGACCAGGTCCTCCCCGACCTCGTTTTCGGTCAGAAGCCCGAGTTTCAATGCCCTGGAAACCAGCAGGTCTTCATTACCGGCATAGTCGTACATTTTCCAGATTTCCCGAGCTGTCTTCTGGTGAAACTGATGAATACGGTCATTGAGTTCAAAGGCGTCGATCTTTTGGGCCTGCCAGTCGTCAAAATGTTCGTGCAATTTCTGTAGTGCGCCGGCCAGTTCCCGCTCATGTGCAATTGCAGCAAGTTTTCGAAGTCTCTGACGCGTTGGTTTATTGTAAGTCCGCGACATTTCCAGTCCTACTTTCACCCTTTAAACTTCTCACCTTCATTCAGCCCACGCCTGCGGTCGATTACCCCTATTTCTCATTACCAGTATGCCGGCTTGGCCAATATGTCCCGTATTTTCAAATCAAACATCTGGTTGGACGGCCGTGGAGAAATCAGGACAACCGTATCGGCGCCTCTTCCTGTCCCGGCCACAGTCAATACATCGCCTGGCGTAATCAATCCGGCATCTGAGGCCATCATGGCAATCTCAACGCAAACCGCAAAATACCTCTGCTCTTTTTTGCCGAAGGTTTTCCGGGTCGACTCGAAAAGCTGACCTCCCCGTCTGCTTAGAAAGCAAAAACCCGAGCTGAAAAAGAATAATTACGCATCGACCGAACCGCGTCGTGGAAGACCTCGGGGAGAATCCACTCGCGGAAGCCGGTGAGCAGGCGCTTTGCCGGGGCACATGGGATCAAGCCCTGCCCCTGGTCGATGAACCGTCCAGCCGAGCGCGGCGAGCTGGTCGAGGAATGGTTTCTCGACGTGAAGATACTCGCTTATGGCGCATCTTCCCCGAAAATCGGTTCGCCCCTGGTGATCTCATGCAACGGCACCGCCTCCACCCGCTCGGCAATGGGGAAACGTTTGGTGCCGGGATAGAGCACCGCGACACGCGCCAGTCCCAGATCCTCCAAGGCATTGCGGATGGAAGGCGTCAGGCGCGGTGTATCGGTACGTTTGCACTCCACCCCCAGCAGTTCACTGCCCAGGCGCAAAATCAGATCGATCTCCGCCCCCTGGTGGGTGGCCCAGAAAAACGCTTCGTCATGGGCAACCGCCTTTAACACCTGCTCGATGACGAAACCTTCCCAGGAGGCCCCCACCTTGGGGTGGGTCAGCAGGTACTTGGCCGTGTCGATGCCGAGTAGCTGGTGCAACAGTCCGCTGTCGCGCACGTAGATCTTGGGAGTCTTCACCTGTCGCTTGCGGATGTTGACGTGATAAGGCTGCAATTGCCGGATCATGAAGGCATCGGTGAGTAGATCCAGGTAACGGCGGGTGGTGGATTCGCTCACGCCCAGGGCCCGGGCCGGCTCCGCCGCGTTCCAGGTCTGTCCGTGATAGTGCGCCAGCATGGTCCAGAAGCGCTGCAGGGCCATCGCCGGCACGCGCACCCCCCACTGGGACAGATCGCGTTCCAGCAGGGTCCGGATGAAGTTCTTCCTCCACACCGCGCTGTCGGCGTCGCTTGCCGCCAGATAGGATATCGGCAACCCGCCCCGCAGCCACAAGGTCTGCTCCGCCTCCCCCCCCAGCTCCGCCAGCGAAAATCCGCCGATGGTCACCCGTTCCATCCGTCCGGCCAAACTCTCCGAGGTCTGTTGCATCAGGTCGCCTGAGGCGCTGCCGAGAATCAAAAAGCGTGCCGGCGTTTCTTTGCGGTCCGCTAGCACGCGCAGCACCGGGAAGAGGTCCGGCCTCCGCTGTACCTCGTCGATCACCACCAGCCCCCGCAAGGGACGAAGCGCTGTCATCGGCTCGTCCAGCTGTGCCAGGCTGGCAGGATCCTCCAGATCGAAATAATTAACCGAATCCTCGTCGAGCAGCTCCCTGGCAAGCGTCGTTTTGCCGCACTGACGCGGACCGGACAGCACCACCACCCGGTTGCGGGAGAGCGCCTTGTTCAGGGTATTCAAGATGGAGAGACGTTGAATCATGCCGCATGATACCACGAAAATCCTTCACAGCAAGAAAGAATTTCATGGTTAACAGCCTGCGCTCATGCCGAATATCTTCCAATCGAGCGCGGCGAGCTAGTCGAGAAACGGCTTTTCGCCGTGGAGGTACCCGGAAGTTCCCAGCCCTGACAAAAATAATTTTGCCAGATATTTTAACAAAAAATATTTTGTTAGCGAACAGGGAGGTAACGTATGCCATCAGGATAACGACCGTAAGCCCCGCGGCGGGTCGGTCGAGCTCTCCGGAAATGTAGACAATACCTATATGCTTGCGGTATGTTCGCTTCAGTAGATCATCAGGATCAACGATCAGTGGCGAATTTGTCTTGCTTGGGAAAACGGTCGGGATGTAAGGCCGTGGCAGGATGCGGCGTAAGGAGCTTATTACAGTGACTGGTGAGCCGGAAGGCGAGCGGTCCCATTTTTTTTACAGATCAGGAGACAAAAGATGAGCCAAGAGTTTGAAACCCAGCCGGTATCAATTGAAGATGCCCTGCAGATGCAGATCTATACCACCCAGGCCCTGATAGACGTCCTGGTGGACAAGGGCATCGTCACCTACAAGGAGATCCTGGCCCGGGTGGAGGCATTGAAAAAGGAGCACGGCCTGGAGATAGCCAGCTCCGGCCCGCAGTAGGGAAATGGGGAGGGGTGGAACGTGCAGAGCGTTCGCCCCTCTATGCTCCCTTGGCCCACTTATGTAGCCTTGTCGATCAAAACTCGGCCGGGAAAAGCATTTTTTGGGGAGTTATATGTCGATGCCGGCCTGGCGGCTGAAAACGACTCAATCAAGGAAACTTTCGGTGCCT
>CAZDYX010000094.1:0-366 GCA_964509775.1 uncultured Desulfobulbia bacterium
TCAACCGCCCTGATCCTCGGGTGATCTCGCAGGGGCCCCTTTATGCGGGAATGTGGGACGTCCTTAAATAATCAAATAACTATAACTTGGCACACAACCTGACGGCTATGGGGTTAGAAGGTGAGGGCTGAACGGTTACGCTTAAACTCGCAAGGCCCTTTCCGGCAACATCCCTGGAGGACGTGGCCGCATGCCTCCGCTACCACGGCAAAACAGTGAGCCTTGCCGGGATGGAGGAGGCCATCCGCGAGGGAGCGGTTCGTTATCCTTGACCAGAATCTCATCCGACGCGCCAAGAGACTGCCGAAGCGCCATTGTACGGGAGCCATAACACCGGGCCAGATAGGCGTTATCTCTCCACCTCCA
>CAZDYX010000094.1:406-10180 GCA_964509775.1 uncultured Desulfobulbia bacterium
GATGTCGTGAAGCTACTTTCAACAACGTTGCTGCGGCCCCGGAAGGCATTTTCCGCCCCTGCTCCCATTCCTGAAGCGTTCGTACCGAAATTCCAAGGAGTTTAGCAAAAGCTGATTGAGACAACCCGGTTGCCGCCCTTGCTGCCGCGACCTGGGCTTTTTCTGCCGGAATAATTTCGTCTTTCTCAATTGTTCCGTCGCGTCTGGTGATAACGCGACGAACAGATCCGTCCGGTTGTGTAATAAACTCAGTTTTTCGAGCCCATTCGCCGCGTTTCATCTCTTGCACTGCCTGCAGTAGCTCGGCATTCAAGTCACGCGTTTTTTCCCATACAACCAGTTCTTTTTCTGATAACTTAGCCATTTTCAAATACCTCTTTCAGGCGTCTAAGCAATTTAGGATCGATGTTCTCTTGTACGTTCTTCGCGTACATTGTCACAAATACTATCTGTCCGGGAGTGAGACGTAGAAAATAGATCACCCGTACGCCGCCACGCTTGCCCCGTCCCTCGACTGCCCATCGCAGTTTCCGGCAGCCGCCGGAGTGAGGGCTAACATCACCATCATCAGGGTGTTTTGTCAGATAGAGCTGAAGTGCCGCGAATTCGTCATCATTCAGGTACTTGTCACGAACTGCGGCAAATGGATGCAACTCGATGAATGTAAACATGATTTGAGTATACGTCTTGGACGTACCTCAGTCAAGTGGGATTATTCTCATGTCTGCTTTTGCCTTTACTGGCACCGGGTAGGTCAGGGGCCTCTAAGCCCCTTTCCCCCCTTGGAACCGTACGTGAAAGTTTCCCTTCATACTGTTCGAGCATTTCTGAAGGACATCCTTTTAACTGATTGAAATAGCGTGTTTCAGATTTTCTGTTTTGGTCGCCAACTTTGGCAGAAATGGCCGAAAAGTTACTTCATGATAAACCACCGCCGCTGGCGGTGTGAGACGCTACAGACTCTCCACCTGAATGAACAGGGGCCGAAAGCACCAGCTGCTGGACAACCCCACAATTCTGACAAAAGTCGACCTTTTCCGGATAGGCGGCGATGCTCATCCCCTCACAGTGCGTGCCTAAAATGAGCCAACAGCGAGTCTCCTTGCTATCATACGCCGGACAACAGGTCTCGCCGCAATGGATATACTGCCAGCAACGCGTGGTCTGGCCGGCATACTCCGGTTTTTTTAGAAAGGTGTCCACCGGCTGTCCAAAACGTTCCGCCAGGCCATGGGCGATGGCCAAGTCGATGTGGGATACGCCCGGTTTAAGAAGGATCATCTTGTCGATGGGGAGGGTGAAATGGAATTGACTACCCTTTCCCTGCTCACTGGTGGCCCAGATCATACCCTTATGCAGGGCCACCAAGCCCCTGGCGATACTGAGCCCAAGCCCGGTCCCTTCATATTGGCGGGTCGTGGAAAGGTCGGCCTGTACGAACTTGTTGAAAATTCTGTTAAGGTCTTCCTTCATGATGCCGATACCGGTGTCTTCCACACAGACCTCGACAAAGATGGGCGCCTCCCCTGGTTTGACGCCCCGGTCCGACATCCTGAGCCGGACAATGATACCACCCGCATCGGTAAATTTAATGGCATTTGCAATGAGATTCATGAGCACATGCCTGATCTTGTCGTCATCACCGAAGACCGGGGGTAAATTTTCCTCGGCCGACCACGTGAGATAGAGCCCTTTTTTGGCGGCCATGGCCTCAAAGACCGGAAAAACCGATTGCACGAGTTCCAGGATATTGAATTCGTTTATATCGAGTTCGCTTTTCCCTGATTCTATTTTGGAAAGGTCAAGGATATCATTGATAAGGTTTAAGAGGTGCCGGGCATTGTTGGTGATCCTCTCCAGGCTGTTGCGCTGTTCATGGTTGACCGGTCCATCCACTCCGTCCAGGAGCAGCTCGGAATAACCGATAATGGAATTCATGGGGGTCCGCAGTTCATGCGACATGTTGGCCAAAAATTTGGATTTGGTCCGGTCGAGTTCCCGAAGCTGAATGTTTGCCCTTTTCAGCAAGTCTATCAGGGTGGCTCTTTCATTCAATAAACTGGTTTTATCGGTCACCTCCTGACGGAGCTCCTGGCTGAACCGGGCAATGCTTTTCACCATATAGTTAAAGGTGTTGCTCAATATCCCAATTTCATCCTCCGATAAGACCTCGATCGAAACCGACATGTCGCCCTCGGCAAATTTTTTTGCCTGGGTCGCCAGATTTTCGAGGGGCCGGCGGATGAATCGAGCGACCATCATATAAATCAGAGTGATGATCGCGGCGATGCCCAAGATGGTGACGTATATCGTTCTGTTCCTGGCGGCGACCACCATGGCCAGGCTCTGTTCCACGTTCGCCCGGATGACCATGCCGCCGACAATCTTTCGCGAGGCCCCATGGCAGTGATAACATTCCTTGTCGTTAAGGATTGGTTCAACGGTGATTAGATTCCGTCTGCCGTGATGCTCATCGATAAAGGACCTGGAAGGGGCCTTTCCGGAACCGAGCATCTCGGTTAAGGCCGTCAAAGAATCCTGATTGAAGATCGAGTCGGTGATTTTGGTGTTTTCCTTCTCGCTGTGGGTGGACCAGATTATCAATTGCTCGAAGTCGCAGATAAAGACCTCCACATCTTGCGTCTTGGTCCGCAGATCGGCAAGAAAGATCCGGATTGATTTACTGTCGCCGACCGACATCGGATATTTTATGCCGGCAGAGACCGAGGCCCCGAGATCCATGCTCATGATCTCCAGGAGTGCCATCCGATCCCTGGTGCCGAAATATATCCGCACGAGAATTTCAGCCCCCATAACCAGGGAGACGATGACGATCACGGCCGTCATGATTTTATTGGCAAAGCTCTTATGTATAAAACCGTACATTTTCTCTTCTGTTATTGAAGATGTTCGACTCGTTTAGTACCTAAGAAATAATTTTCTGCGCGTTTTTGGCAGAAAATTATTTCGTAAAGGTACTTATCCCGTTTATCGGAGTTTGGGTCTGCATCACTAAATTTCATATACCATGGCCAGGTATTATTTCGCAGAAATATTTGTAACTCATCTTCCTGATTTTCAAGCGGCATAAATTTTGCGAGCTGTGCGGGTAGCTTCCGTGTCAGCGCTGAAAAGAAATAGAGGGTGTTGCCAATCTAAGCAACTTAAGGCAGTAATCGGGGACAAATCTATTTTTGAAAGCCAGGCGGCTGAAGTTCTTCAGCTGCCTTTTCCTTTTTCAGGGGGGGGGCAAGAGAAGATAATCCGACCGGGAATTCCGGTGAAATCAAAAACCGCCTGTATGGCCAAAGCCGCCTGTCTGGCGGTCGGTGGTGTCGAGTTTAGGGACCACCTGACACTCGACCCTAAACACCCGATTTAAGACGAGCTGAGCGATGCGGTCTCCGCGCCGGATTGTAAAGGGGGCCTTGCCCAGATTGATGAGCCCGATTCCCACCTCGCCGCGATAGTCGGCGTCGATGGTGCCCGGCGCATTCACGACGGTGATCCCGTGTTTGATGGCAAGCCCGCTCCGGGGGCGTACCTGCAGTTCATAGCCGGCCGGTATGGCCACGGCAAAACCAGTGGGAATCAAGCGGATTTCTCCCGGGTTTATGGTAACGGGTTCCATGGACCCGGCGCAGACATCCATCCCGGCTGCAAATTCCGAATAATAGGCGGGTAGCGTGAGATCCTGTGATTGTTCCGGATCAAGCCAGCAAAATTGGAGTGGAACCGCGGTCATAGGCTGGTAATCGACTCCCAGTCCACATCGTTTTCCGTGACCGGCCCATAGGCTACGGCGGTCACACCCTCCTGATCCAGGAGGGTGTTGGAAAGCGCAAGCAGGTCATCGCTGGTAACCAGATCAAGCTGATCTACAACCTCGGCCAGCGGAATGTCGCGGCCGAAGTAGAGTTCGTTCTGGGCCAGCCGGATCATCCGGGCCTCGGAGTTTTCCGCGGCTAGGAACAACTCACTTTTGGCATATTCCTTGGCATTGCGGAGTTCCTCGTCTGCTATTGCCTGCGTGCGTATCTTCTGCAATTCCTGGGCAAGCATTCCCAGGGTCAGATTCACCGTTTCCCGGTCCACCCCCACGTAGATGCCGAGGCAACCGCAGTCGGCATAGGGGGCGACAAAGGAATAGACTGCATAGGCCAGGCCGTGTTTTTCCCTGATGGTCTGAAAAAGCCGGGAGCTCATGTTCCCGCCCAGGATGATATTAAGAAGCAGGAGTTGGTAACGCTCCTCGGCAATCACGGCCAGACCCGGAACCCCGAGCATCATATGCACCTGTTCCAGGTCCTTTTGAAAGACGGTTTGTTGCGGGGCAGGTATGACCGGTATTTGCCGGAGCGAAGGCCCGGTTCGTAGCGGCAGCCTCTCAAGGGGTCCTGCCAGGAGTCCTACAAATTCCTGATGATCCACATTGCCTGACGCGCTGACCAGGATTCGTTGCGGTGCATAGGTGTGCGACACATAATGGGAGATCTTCTGGGAGCTCATGTTTGCCACCACCTCCCGGGAGCCGAGCACCGTGTTCCGCAAGGGGTGATTCCCCCAGAAGAGCCCGCCGAAAAGATCGTGGAGGTATTCTTCCGGCATATCCTCCACCATGCCCATTTCCTGGATGATAACCTGCCGCTCCCGTTCCACCTCCTCCTGCTCAAAGGATGAATTAAGAAAGAGGTCAAGCAGGAGTTCAACGATATTGGGCAGATGATGATCCAGCACCTTGGCGTAAAAACAGGTGTTTTCCTTGGAGGTGAAGGCGTTTGAGAGCCCTCCCATGCCGTCCAGTTCAATGGCGATCTGTTCTGCCGTGCGCTGCCGGGTGCCCTTAAAAAACATGTGCTCGGCAAAGTGGGCGCTACCGTTATTTAAGTCATGTTCGTCGCGGGAGCCCACATCGACCCAGAAGCCCACCGAAACGGAACGGACATGGGGCATCCGCTCGGTGACGATGCGGATGCCGTTATCAAGGAGGGTGTGGTTATACATTACTGTTTTTCATCTCTGCCAGGGCGGCCTTGCGACTGAGTCTGATACGGCCGAGATTGTCGACCTCAAGGACCTTTACAAAGACCTCGTCGCCTTCCTTCAAGATATCGGTGACGGTGTTTACCCGTTTGTCGTCAAGCTGAGAGATATGAACCAGGCCGTCGGTGCCGGGGAGTACCTCCACAAAGGCGCCGAAGTCCATGATCTTTTTCACCAGCCCCTTATAGATCCGTCCCACCTCCACCTCCTGGACTATCTCGCGGATCTTGTTGATGACATTGGCGGATACCTCCTGGTTGGGGGCAAATATCAGGACCTGGCCCGAGTCATCCACCTCGATCTTGACCCCGAATTCACTGGTTATCGCCTTGATCATTTTCCCCCCCGGTCCGATCAGATCCCGGATCTTGTCCGGATTGATCTGCAGAGTGGAAATCTTGGGGGCATAGATGGACAGACTCTCCCGGGGAACGGCGATGGCGGCCTGCATCCTTTCCAGGATGTGAAGCCTTCCTATTCGGGCCTGTTCAAAGGCCTGCAGCATGATTTCCTTGGTCACCCCTTCGATCTTGATGTCCATCTGCAGGGCGGTGATGCCGTTTTTCGTCCCCACCACCTTGAAGTCCATATCCCCGAGATGATCCTCATCGCCGATGATATCCGACAGAATGACGATTTTATCATCGTGTTTGATAAGTCCCATGGCAATCCCGGCTACCGCCTCCTTGACCGGGACCCCGGCATCCATAAGGGCAAGACTCCCCCCGCATACGGTGGCCATTGAGGAGGAACCGTTTGATTCCAGGACCTCGGAGACCACCCTGATGGTATAGGGGAAGGCAATGTTTTCTGGCAGAACGGAAACGAGCCCCCGTTCGGCCAGGGCGCCATGGCCGATGTCCCGGCGACTTGGCCCCCGCAGGGGCCGAACCTCGCCCACACAATAGGGCGGAAAATTGTAATGAAGCATGAAGGGCTTGTTTGACTCCCCATAGAGGGACTCAATCTTTTGCTCATCCGCAGAGCTTCCCAGGGTGGTGGTCACGATGGCCTGGGTCTCGCCGCGCGTAAACAGGGCAGACCCATGGGTGCGCGGAAGAATTCCCACCTCGCAGGCGATCGAACGGACCTCATCAACACGCCGATTGTCGATGCGTATCCGGTCTTTGAGTATCCGGCTGCGCATCATATCCTTTTTAAGATCGTGCAGAATGCTGCTGACCTCTTTTTCCCGGTTTTTGGCCTCCTCCCCTAATGAATCTAAGGTCTTCTCCTCGAGTTCCGCATATAGCCGGTACCGCTCCATTTTGTCCGGGGTGTTTATCACAACGGCCAACGCCTCTTGGGTCTCTTCCCAAACCTTGGCCCGCAGGGTCTCATCCACCACCGGCGGGGTTATGGCCCAAGTTGTTTTGCCAATCGCTGCCCTTAACTCGTCCTGCATGGCAATGATGGGCTGGAGTTCACGATGGCCGAAGTAAATCCCCTCAAGGACGATCTCCTCGGAAAGCCCTTGGGCCCCGCCCTCCACCATCACCACGGCCTGTCTGGTTCCGGCAATGGTGAGATTCATAAGAGACTGGCCCAACTGTTTTTTGGTGGGGTTCAATATATATTGGTTGTCAATATAGCCCACCCGCACGCCGGCTACCGGACCACTAAGGGGGATCTCAGAAATCATCAGGGCGCAAGAAGCGCCGGTGATGGCCAGAATATCAGGGTCATTTTCCTGGTCGCCCGAAAAAACAGTGGCGATTATCTGCGTTTCATGGCGATAACCCTTCGGGAAGAGGGGACGTAGGGGCCGGTCGATTTGCCGGGCGGATAACGTCTCCTTTTCACTGGGCCGGCCGATTTCCCGGCGGAAAAAACTTCCCGGGATGCGGCCCACCGCATAGAGACGCTCCTGGTAGTCGACGGTCAGGGGCAGAAAATCCACATCTCTACTGTTCTTGTTATCAGAAACCGCGGTAACCAGCACCACGGTCTCGCCATAGGTGACCAACACCGAGCCGTTGGCCTGCTTTGCAAGCCGACCGCTCTCAAGGGTGAGCACCCGTCCACCAATACCGGTTTGGACTTTTTTATACATGGAGTCTCCTGATAATGGTTATTTTCTGATCCCCAAACGTTGGATCAGATTGCGATACCGTTCGATATCACGTTTTTTAAGATAATTGAGCAGTCTCCGGCGTTGACCGACAAGCTTCAACAGACCGCGTCTGGAATTATGATCCTTGGTGTGCACCTTGAAATGGTCGGTGAGATAGCTGATCCGCTCACTGAGCAGGGCCACCTGTACCTCCGTGGATCCGGTGTCATTTTCATGGGCTTTGTACTTACTTATGATTTCATTTTTTTGCTCAGCATACAGTACCACGAATTACCTCCTTATAAGGCAAAAGTTAGACAGTTTACCGTGAAAATAGAATTCAGGAGTCAGAATTCAGAATCAGGAATAGAGAGCCTTTCCATTCCCCTCCTGAATCCTGAATTCTGACTTCTGAATTCTTCATTTTTATATAAAATTCCCCAACCGTTCCGTAATCTCGACAATCCCGATAATATGCTCCCGTACCAAAACAAAGGCCTTTTCCCGATCCGCGAGATCTTGGCCGCAAAGCGAATCATGTACCGAGAAAGAGCCGCTTTTGATCCTCCGCAGAATTGTAAGGTGGGCACCGCATCCCAACGCCCTGCCGATATCCTCGGCAAGTGTTCGGATATACGTTCCCTTGCTGCATCGAACCCTGATGGCAAGGGAATCATCGGCAAAGTCGAGCAGTGCCAATTCCTTGATGATAACCGGCCTTGGTCCCTTCTCCACCAGTATTCCTTTCCGGGCATAAAAATAAAGGGGTTTGCCCTGAAATTTCAATGCCGAAAACCGGGGCGGTATCTGCAGGCCTTCACCAACAAATTGTTGCAACACGCCATTGATCTCGTCCCTGGTCAATTCCGGCACCGGAAGCTCTCTGACGATCCTGCCGGTGAGATCCTGCGTCTCGGTTTCAATTCCGAGCCTTAAGGTGGCGATATATTCCTTTTCGCCGTCCATGAGGCGAGACATAAGTCTGGTTGCCGGTCTTCCCACCCCGATAACCAGCAGGCCGGTGGCAAAGGGGTCCAGGGTTCCGGCATGCCCCACCTTGTTGACGCTGGTGGCCCGGCGAACCTGTTGTACCATCTTAAAGGAGCTAAGACCGGCCGGTTTATCCACCAGAAGAATACCTGCTATTCCTTCTTCCTGGTTTTCTCTGCTATGGTTGATAATCATTACCATTTTCACTTAGTTCGGTCATCAACAGATCGAGCAGTTTGTCTTTAAGTTCCTTTATTGCCAGGCCATGTATTCGAAAACCAGCCGCATTGCGATGCCCCCCGCCTCCGAACCGGACCGCAATCTTGGCAACGTCTAAGCCGCTCTTGGACCGGAGGCTCACCGACAAACGACTGTCAGCCGTTTCCCGGATGGCAACGGCAATCCGTACGGTCTCGAGCGCCAGTGAATAATTGATAAAGTGCTCGGTGTCCGCAAGTGTTGTTGCCGTATTCTTGAGCATATCCTGCGTTACCATCATGAGGGCAATCCCGTTGTCGGAATAAAACTCCAGGGAGGCCAAAGTGGCCCGCAGAAGGTTGAAACGGTTAATGGTGAAGTTATTAAAGAGTTTTTCCGCTATTTCTGCCGGATTGACGCCGTGCATGACCAGTTCCCTGGCGGTCTTGAAGGTGTCGGCCGAGGTAGAGGGATATCTGAAGGAGCCGGTGTCCGAGGCAACGGCGGTGTAGAGACAGAAGGCCGTGGCCGGGGAAATCTCTCCCCCTAGGGTCCTTGCCAGGTCATATACCATTTCCCCGGTCGAGGAACGAGCCGGACCAATCCACGAAAGATCACCAAAGTCCTGGTGCCCAAGGTGGTGATCCAAAACAATAAAGGGATGGACCCCGAGAAGGGTTTCACTCTCCCGTCCCATGCGAAACCGATCTCCACAATCAAGGGAAATAACGCAATCAACCAACCCAAGATCGGGGAGGGCATGCAACAGTCTTTCCCGGCCAGGTAAAAAATGGTACAGATAGGGAGTCGCATCCTCGCAGTAGCAGTATACCCTTTTGCCAAGGGACTCAAGGATAGACCCCAGGGCGAGGATAGATCCCAGGGCATCGCCGTCAGGGTTGATGTGCGTAACGACGAGGAATTTTTCCCGGCTGTTGATGACCTCAGTGATTGTCTTCAGTGGACTCATCATGCCGGGCCTCAATTTCTCTAAACAATTCTTCCATCCTCTCCCTTTGCACCACAGTAAGATCCGGCTCAAACTCCAACTCCGGGACATAGCGCAGGCCTATTTCGTGGCCGATATGACCCCGAATAAATCCCTTGGCGTGCGTAAGCCCGGAAACCGCCTCTTCAATCTGCGCCCTTTCCCCAAACACCGTAAAAAAGACCCGGGCCTTCCGCAAATCATCGGTCATGGTCACCTGCGTAATGTTAACCCCGGTGAGCCGGGGATCCCTGACCTTGCGGAGCAAAAAAAGGGAGATCTCGTGCATGATCGCATCCGCCACGCGTAAAACACGGCGCGGCCGTCGGTCGTTTTCCGGCACCGGAAACCGAAGTTTTTTCTTCTCAGCCATAGATAAATGTCAAATACTCATGATCAGAAATCACCCCTAGATCATGAAAAGGAATTCAGAATTCAGAATTCAGGAGTCAGAATAAGGAAATAAAGACAAGCTGGGTATGTTCAGGGCGAATTCTGACTC
>CAZDYX010000095.1:0-5504 GCA_964509775.1 uncultured Desulfobulbia bacterium
AGGCACTGGAAGAGAAGGTAGCAGCCTAAGCATGGCTCCGGAAACACGGTGAATCCATTTGCCGCCGGTGTCGACTGTCTTCCACATCAGGTATTCATTCTGCTGGCCAGCTACCGAAAGCTTGCGCCAACCTCCATACTCTCCGAATTTCTCCACACGCGCTCCCTCACTGGCGGCGGAGTAGAAGCCACCATCAGAAGAGTTCCAAGTCATCCATGGGTCATCCGGAATCAGTAAATAACGAAACATCATCCTTTCTTCCTGTGGTTCTTCGAGTCGTCCGCCGAACAGCTGGAACATGAAATGCAGCAGGCGACGATTAAGCCCAAGACCACGACATTTCTCGCAATGTTTCTGATATACATTTGGTCCTCCTCAAGTAGAGCTACTTGCTAAAACATGCAGTTTTCATCGGAGCAACGGCAAGGGTCCAGCGGCGGCGGCCAAGGGCATTGCCCGTCAGCCAGCAGCCGATCCCGCCGTCCGCTGGACCCTATTGTTGGGCTTTTTGTTTTTTCGGAGTTTTTCTGCCACCCACAGATTAATCAAAGTTTCTACCGAAACACCACGCAAATGAGCTACAGTTTCAGTTCGGGCGTAAACATCAGGCTCAATGGAAACCCTCCTTCTGCGATTCACGCGGACCTCGAAAGTGGTTTCGCTGGTTTCATCCCAGTGGTCAGCGAGGCTATGTGTATCCCAAAATTCACCGATCTCTTCTATGGTCTTGGCATTGGATGTGCTACTAGTATTGTCGTCTCGTTCAACGTCGCTCATATTGTCTCCGTTCTTTCGCGTCCATGTCTCGTACGCTCACGATCAACGCCATATGATTTGGTTTGTTGACAAAAAATACGATCAAATAGCGACCTGCATCTGATTGGCCCAACGTAGCATAAACGTCCTCACCAGCACGATATCCTTTTTCTACAAACCGGAACTGAGGATTGTTAAAAAAGACCTCCTCAACTTCATCTTGGGTGACATGATGTTTCCATGCAAGCTTTTCGACAATGTCTGGTAGCCAAATGAAATCATCGATAAACATTCAATACCTCCAGAAGGGGTTCCCTCAAAACGCAACGACGCATGGGTTTCAGATAGATTCAATTCATGACACGTTGAGAAGGATCTCCAAGCTCCGAATTACCACGGCCTCAATTGTCCGCATTTGATCTACCTCTTCAAGAAGGCATTGTTAAGCTGGTATAGCTTGCACACATCCAACATGTTGAAATTATTTTGATTTAAGTTGAAAAACTATACAATTTAAACAATGCCCCCAAGAAAAGGGATATTATAGATCCTCGGTTGTGTAACTCTGACATCCACTTCTATGACAAGGTGAACTTCATGCTGTGAAGCATTTGGTTTTGATAATAGCCGGTGAGTTTTAATATCACAGTTCATGATTAAAGCATCATCTTCGAGTAAGCAGTAGATAGGGTCTTCTATTGTTGAGTCTTCAACAATTTGTTCTTTCTTAGGTGCCGCCAAAGCATCAAACAAAGTTTTAAGTCTATTGTCGATATCACCACCTTGATAAACTCGTCCAGGCTCTTCTTTCCGCAGGAAAAGAATGTTTAAGGCGCACTTCAACGCAAAACTTTCTCGCACAAGCGGAAAGAATTTCCGCCCACCACTTTCGATAGCCTGACACAAATCAATGTCATTTTTAGTTTTATCCCGTTTATGTTCATTATCAAAACAGTGATGACCTTCAATTATCCATCCGCCCTCTATTGGAAAATACCTGTTTTGTTCAGCATAGCGGAGAGCCGGATTTATCTTCCAGAGTTCTCGAAGTTGAGGGGCAAACTGCTTTCGTATTTGCCACTTCTTGCGGGAATCCCCGTTAGATGGTAACTCGCCATCGAAAAGGAAGATAAACTTCATATTTGTGTTCATTTTCTGGCAAACACGTTGATCCGACGGAACGTCTCGAAACTCCTGCCGTCTTCTTGTTTCGTTTCCTCGATCATCCTTCTGACGACGAACTCTCGAAAGGGGGCTTTACCCTGCTCGGCGGCACAGGCAAGGAAAGGGACAAGGCTCGGCTGATCCACCCATTTGACCATCGCGTCCGTATCGGGGAAGAATCGGTCGGCGTTCTCACCCCAGACCCTCACATCGCGAAGACCGCTTTGTTTAACAAGCGTTTCGTACTCGCCGACCGTTGGCATGTACCAAGGCCACTGGAAGCTGGCGAAGTACGGCGAAAAAGCACCCAGGGATATCGCTTCGCGGATGACCTTGAAAAAGTGAATACAATTGCCGTCCCCGGCGAAATTGAACCGGAGAATTCCGCCAAAACGTAGTGCCCGCCGCACGTTTCCGAGCAACTGTTTGTGGTCCCTAACCCAGTGCAGGGTAGCATTAGAAAAAACTAGGTCAAACTCCTCGACAAAATCGAGCTCATTGATATCCATGATCATGAAGCGCAGATTCGCTGTAGTCTTTGTCTGCGCCACATCAATCATACCTTGAGAGGCGTCTACACCCACTACTTCGCCACTGGGGATAAGGGCGGCAATTTGTGCTGTCAATGTTCCGTCGCCGCACCCTAGATCCAAAACACGCTCCGTTCCCCAAAGGCTCAGCTCTGTGATCAGCTTCGTCCCCCATTCCCGTTGGTGTGTGGAGGCTTTCTCGTATTTCTTGCCGTCGAATTCGTGTGTCATGTGTTTGAGCCAATCCGGCTGACTAGCGCAAAACGCGTTACCACAGTGCCACGGCAGATCTTCGCGGTTCGCGTTAAGCTGGTTAAGCTTTTTTTAGCTTGGTCGCTGCCGAAAGGGGTGTGGAATGTGGGGTTTAACGTTCCCGGTTCAAGGGTTCAAGGTTAGGTTCCTGGAAGCCACCATCCTCTAAACCTGGAACCGTGAACGTGGAACCTATTGAACTATGCTCGCTAATGAGTCTCCTTGCCCCTCTCCCATGAACACCAGACCCCTATTCCCCCGATCAGGGCCGCGGCCCAAAACGACCCCTTAAGGGCGACCATAAAGGCACTGGTATGTACCGGGGAAAAATCCCGCATGTCAAGCCCGCCGGTCTTAAGGGAAAAAAGCAGGGAAAAGATAATCCCGGCCAGGGCCACCCCTAGAGACATTCCCAGGTTCCTCGCCGTGGCGAGGAGACCGGACGACACGCCGATGAATAGTTTATCCACCTTGCCAAGGATCGAGGCGCTGTTAGGGGAAAGAAACATGGCCTGTCCGCAACCGAGCAAAACCAGCCGCCAAACCACATCCAACGGTCTTGTTTCTGCCGTGAGCAAGGCAAGAAGCACGAGGCTCGCCGCGTTCAGCAGAATACCGGCAGTGGTGATGTAGCGGTACCCTATGGAGTCGGAAAGCCATCCTGCTGCCGGAGCCACCACCATAGTGGTAAGCGGGATCGACATCATGACCATTCCGGTGCGGGAGGTGGAAAGAGCAAGGATCCGTTCCAGATAAAAGGGCGTGAGCAGGTTTACGGTAAACAGGGTTATAAAGGAGAGGACCGCGCTCACCACTGCCGAACTGAAGAAACGTTCACGGAAAAGGGAAAGGGGCAGAATCGGCGCTGAAACCATTCGTTCCACCCGGATAAAAAGGTAGATAAAAAGGAAACAGGCGCCGAGACGGAGCCAAAATCCGGGCTCTCGCCAGGATTCGCCCGTTATATGGGCGAGGGCCCATAGACCGAAGACAAGGGCAAGGGCCCAGCAAAGGGCGCCGTACCAGTCAAAACCGGCAAGCCGCCATCCTGAACGGCCCTTAGGGATGATAAAGATGGCCAGGAACGAGAAGAGGGCCCCGACCGGCACCGTGACCAAAAAGATGGAACGCCATGAATAGTATTGTACCAGAAAACCTCCCAGGGCCGGACCACTCATGAGACCGATGGAAACGGTCACCCCGATAAGTCCAAAGGTGCGGCCAAGCTGATCCCGGGGGAATACATCCCTCAAGATGGCCGGACCGGTTGCCATCATCATGGCGGCGCCGACCGCCTGCATAAATCGGACGCCAATCAGCCAGGTAATAGTTTGGGCCCCGGCACAGGCCAGAGATCCCGCGGCAAAGACAAACATGCCGAGGGAATAGACCCGCCTCCGTCCCCAAAAATCGGATAGTCCACCCCAGAACAGGAGGGTGGCGGTCACGGTAAGGAGGTAACTCATGACCACCCACTCCGTGGTGCGTAACGGGCTGCCAAAGGTCTCCATGATGCTGGGCAGGGCGATATTCACGATACTGCTGTCCAGGGTGGACATAAAGACACCGGTAGACACCACCATGAAGATCCGCCATTTTTTGGTCAGAAAGAACAAGGGACTCCTCATGGCGTTGGACATACATCACTTCGATACGGGATCATACGAAACAGGCGGCTTGCACTTTTTCATCAAGCCCTTTGCCTGTAGGGCACGGTTTATCGTGTTCCAGACGTCTTCGAACCTAAATGGTTTTACTAAACACGCAAAGGCCCCGAGCCGAATGGTCTCTTCAATCTCCTCCCTTGAAGCATGACCGGAGATGATGACCACGGGAATATTCGGGAATTCATCCTTGACAAATTTCAGTACTTCAATGCCATCCTTGCGCGGCATGCGCAGATCGAGGAGTATCATATGATACTCCTTGTAGCGCAACAGACCGATCGCCTCCACGCCATCAAAGGCGCCATCCGCCAGATACCCGGCCCCATTCAGGTTTTCCCGCAGCATATCGTTCAAAATCCGTTCGTCATCAACCACCAGGATACGGCATTTCTCCTGCGGGGCGCTGGCAACCAACGCCGCCTTGTCGTTGATATCCTGTTTCATGGCCCGCAGGCGGACACCTTTATCAACGGGCAAACTCACAAAAAAGGTCGTACCGATGTCTGATGAGCTTTTCACCCGCATAAGACCGCCATTATACTCTATGATAGAATGGCAAATAGCAAGCCCAAGTCCTGTTCCCTCACTTTCTTTTTTAGTGGTAAAAAAAGGATCAAAAATCTTACCGATGTTGTCTCGCGAAATTCCCGTGCCGGTATCGGTGACCTGAAACTCGACAAATTCCTCACTCTCGCTTGCCGCAAGAGTGATTGTTCCCCCTTCCGGCATTGCCTGGCGGGCATTGATAAGAAGATTAAGGACTACCTGTTCTATCTGCAGGGGATCAACCCACAGCAATGGCAGGCCACTTCTTATCCGGTTTTCGATGAGAATATTTGTCATCGAAATCCGGTCCTTAAGCACGGACAAAACCTTGCCCACAATTTCCAGCAGGGAAGAGGGGTGAAATTTGGGCTGGACCGGCCGGGCAAAACTCATCAGATCCTGAATGATCTTTGAAATGCGCTCAACCTGTTCAGAGACGATCTTTAATCGCCCCCGAACAACGGTAGTATCTGTCTGCTGCCGGAGCAACCGGTCCAGCATCTGAATATTCAAAGAGATTATGGTAAGAGGGTTGTTGATCTCATGGGAGGCCCCAGCCGCTAAAGTTCCCACCGTGGCCAGGCGATGG
>CAZDYX010000095.1:5514-10144 GCA_964509775.1 uncultured Desulfobulbia bacterium
CGATGGGACTGAAAGAGTTGATGCTGATTTTCCTCCATCTTGCGGTTGGTCTCCATCATTTCCTGGGCCATCCGCCGCATATCGATATTCATCAGGATACGATCAATCCCGCTGCCCGCTGCCATGGCCAAGGTCTCAAAATTCTTTGTCAGTCCCTTCACCCCGGATTGGGGAAGGTTAGAAATTCCGGCAAAATCCAGCAGCAATTGTCCAAGTACCGGGGTCTTTTCTCCTTGGACCCGAGAATCCTTCACAAAGAAGGTGGCAAGAAATTGTGCACCTGCCACGATATTTACGGCACCGGATTCAAAGGTCTGCCCTTCCCGGGCACAATCAAGGGTATTTCGTTCCAGGCGCCGGATCGCCTCGAACTCGAGGGCGGAGACCTCTCTGGAATGAATACGTTTTTTTATCTCGCTTACGGAGAGAGGAAGGGTAAATTCATGGAATGCGCCTTGTTCAAATAGACGGCCGACAAAAATTCCCGCGGCATTATTCCGGATCATGCAGAGACCTCGATTTACCCCAAAGCCCTTACGGGCCGCATCTAAAACGATTTCCGCCGCCTCGCCCAAGGGAATGGCGGGATGTAGGGAGCGAATCATCTCATTGACGGCGTCCAGTATCTGGTTGACCTCTGACAGTTGACGGTTGTTTTTTTCGAGATCGATGCTCATGGTTCCGAGGCTAAGATTGGCCGTGGCCACCATCTTCCGGTAGACCTGTTCATCGAAAAATCCCAGGGTTTTCCCCACCGTTTGTATCCGTTCCAGGACCTCTGACATCATGATCTCAATCTCCTTTTGGGTAAGATGATGATGCGCAACAATATGTTCCAGGGCAAGGTGAAGGTGTTGGGGGCAATACGTGTCTGAGACCAAAAAATAACTCGACCCCACATTATGGCAGTTGCAGAGAAGATCGGCAAAACGGATTAATTGGTGCAGGGCAGCCTCGTTCGGACTGATGGGCTCCCATACGGGCTGATGGTGAAGCCACATAGTCCGGCCCAACACCTCGGGTAAGTTCCAATGTTCAGCGATCAACCGACCTACTTCAGTATGATCAATATCCAGGATGGCCTTCTCAATGTCCAGATGCGAGGTCGGCCGGGTGCTGAAGGCGCCCCGCTGTTCCAGTTCGCGGCATACCTCTTGAAACTTCTCGGGAAACTGTTTATAACATACAAGTTTCCCAAGATCATGGATGAGCCCGGCCATGTATGCCTCATCCGGGGAGGGAAAGCCCAGGCGTTGGGCCAGTTTTTCCGCGGTGACGGCGACCCCGATGGAATGGAGCCAAAAATTCACCAGGCTTTGCTTCTGCTGGGCAAATTGCGATGCGAAACAGTCAAAGACAGAGACGGAAAGAATGATGCTTCGGACGGTATTAAAACCAAGGAGGGAGATGGCCTGCGAGATGGAGGATACTTGCCTCCCAATCCCCGCATAAGCGGAATTGGCATAATGGAGTATCCTGCCGGCAAGGACCTGATCGTTCTTTATAAGTTGGGCTATAGACTGAAAACTGGATGACTCACCCTCCATCAACCGGACGGCCTCTATGGCTATTGCCGGTAAGGTAGGAAGACCATCGGCATCCAAGATCCGAGTAATTCGTGAATCATGCATTCCGCCCCTCCCTCGATGCACGATAATTCCGGATAATAGTATGACCTGAATTAAGTAATAAAAACAAATAATAGTGTAGTTCAGGGCGGGAAAAAAAATCAACAAGTAAAATCAATTATTCATAGAAAAATGATAGCGTTAACATCATTACCAAAATATTATGAAAAAATTGGGCGTGGTTCAATAGGTTCCACGTTCAGGGTTTCAGGTTTGGAGGATGGTGGCTTAAAGGAACCTAACCTTGAACCCTTGAACCGGGAACGTTGAACCATGCCAAAAATTGATGCTATAAAGGCAATCTATGCCAGTCATACTGAAAATAACCTGGAATACAAACCGACGACTAAAGGGATGTGGGCTACTTCCCTGGCAGAAGACCTTTTTGAGATTTTCAAGGGGCTTGATTTGTCCCGATTCAGTCATTTTGCTGATCTGGGCAGCGGTGATGGGAGGGTGGTTGCGGTCGCATCCCTTTTTACCAAGGCAGACGGGTATGAGATCGATGAAGGGCTTTGCCAATATTCCCGAAGGGTACAAGAAGAACTTTCCCTTCCTCTTAGTCGTTTTTATTGTATGGACTATCTCCTGGCAGATCTTTCCCGCTATGATCTCATGTTTGTCTATCCGGACAAACCCCTCCAATCCTTAGTGGATCGGATCGAGCGCGGCTGGTGTGGTCACCTTCTGGTAGGCGGTCCGCATTTCCCCCCCCAGGGTTTAAGGCGTAAGGAACAATACCAGGCTGGGTTTACCCGATGCACCCTGTATGAACACCTCAATGACCCCTTTTAAAGATATCGATCTTACTCTCGGAAGGGTTCATCTCCGGGGCGTTTTCCACCACGATGGCCACCTGATAACGCTCTTCCATCTCCAGCAGTTCCTTGCGTTTCTTATTTAGAAGATAGGAGGCGACATCCATTGGCAACCGGCATACTATCCGCTCTACCTCCCCTTCACTCACGCTGGATTTGAGCTGCCTCAAATAGAAAAGGCAATGCGATTCCACCGATCTTACAATCCCCCGGCCATGACAGTGCTCACACATATTATAGCTTCTGAACTGAATGGGGGAGCCTAGTTTTTGCCGGGAAATCTGCATAAGACCGAACTTGGAAATCTTTGATAAGGATACCTTGGCCTTATCCCCTTTCATACTGTTTTTAACCTCTTTTTCAACCTCCCTGCTATGCCGGGGATCACGCATATCGATGAAGTCAACCACGATCAACCCTCCCAGATCGCGCAACCTCAACTGCCTGGCAAGCTCGGTGGCTGCCTCCATGTTGGCGAGGAAAATAGATTGTTCAAAGTCCTTGTCCTTGGATGTACGGCCGGAATTGACATCAATGGCCACCAGGGCCTCGGTCGGATTGATGACGATGGAGCCGCCGGAGGGCAGGAAGATCCTCGGCTGATAGATCTGCTCAATCTGTTGCTCCAGATTAAACTGGTGGAAAAGGGGTTTAGTCCCCTGGTAAAGGCGCACCTCGACGGTAGATTTGGTACTGAGCAGATTGACGAATTTTACCACCTGATCATACACGTCGTTGTTGTCGACCATTATTTCATCGATCTCTTCGGTAAAATAATCCCGTAAAAATCTGCTGGTGATATCCTGGTCTTTATAGATTAGGGCAGGCACGGCCAGTTTCTGTCCCCGGCCCTTGACCTCATCCCAGAGCCTAAGCAGGTACTTGAGATCCTTTGACAAAGCGGTTTTGGTGATATCGGAACTGGCGGTCCTCAAGATATACCCAACTCCCTCGGGCAATTGAAAGTCTTTCATCATGTGGCGCAGCCTTTGCCGTTGGGACTCCTCCTCAATCTTCCGGGAGACCCCGGCGCTGTCGCTTCCAGGCATTAACACCAGATACCGGCCGGGCAAGGAGAGGTAGGTGGTGATATTGGCACCCTTGGTCTCGGTCGGCTCCTTGACCACCTGGACCAGAACCTCCTGCCCCTTACGGACAACCTCCTGGATCTTAAGGTCCTTCCAGTGCGCATCCGGGTCGGCCTCAACATAGTAGTATTCAGGATGGCTCTCACCAAAGGGAAGAAAACCGTTCTTGACCGTACCTATATCCACAAAGGCGGCCTGCAGGCTTGGTTCGATCGCCACGATCCGGCCCTTGTAAATATCACCCTTGGTGCGCTCGCTCGCCAGGGTTTCCACATGAAAGGCCTCAAGCCTGCCGCTCTCGATCACGGCAATACGGCATTCCTCAGGTTCTTCGGCATTGATAAGAAGCTTTCGGACATGAGTCGTTGGTTCTTTTGCCTTGGCGCCCCCCTTCTGGGACGCCCGCTCCCGGAACCCGCCGGAAGGTTTTTCCAATAGGGCTTCATGAGATCCCTCGGGAAGATCGAGGTCAAGGTCGTCTGCGATCTCCTCGGTTTCCGGTCTTATTTCTTCTTCGTCGTCCAACCCCCTCTCCAGAACCAAGACCTTGTCCGCCCCTGCCTCCTCTTCAACCGCAGCAGAAGAGTCGTCGCCATCAGCAATTTTTGCCGCCGGGACCTTGCCGCTACCTTTTCGTCCCGATGACCTCCGTCGGCGAGGACGGGCAGAGCGGTAGGTGCTTTTTTTAGGCCGTTCTTCCTGGGAATGAGACCCTTGGTCAATTGAAACCTCGGCTATGGTTGGAGACGAGGTTTCAACATCATTCTTTTCAATCTTATTTTCTGTCTGATTCATGGTATTCTCGATAATGGTTTTATATGGTAAGGTCAAAGTCCACAAGTTATCCATCGTCCTTTTGGACCCATGGTATGCCCTTGCAACCGTGACGATGATTTTTTAGTGATATTAATAGAAATGGAGGCAGTGGAATTGGCCGCACGTTTTATCGACACATTCTTCGGTGGGGGGTGTTCAAGACGTTTATTGGCAAGCGACTTTAAGGATCAGCAAATGATACGCGTTGATGAGGTGTCATGTCAAGAGGTATTATGGGTAAAATTGGGGTAAAATTGCCTTGATAATTAGTGGAGATTAT
>CAZDYX010000096.1:0-3183 GCA_964509775.1 uncultured Desulfobulbia bacterium
TCTTCCTCAAGCTGCTTAACCACCTTATTTCGGGGGGAGGGGTCTGAACGATTACACATGGACGGAGTCGGCAACAGGAGGAAATATCATGACAAAGACATTGGTAGGAGTATTTATCGGGGGTTTTCTCGGAGCACTGGGATATGAGCTGCTTAACCGCAACAACCCCGAGGCAATCCAGAAAATCAGACAAAGAGTGGCGGAAAAGGTTGACGACTTCGTGGGCCCGAAGGAACAAAATGTAGAAGAATCCTCGCTGGTCGGCAATCAGGCCAGAAGATATTTTAACAATTGGCGTTATGTCCCTGAGTGCTGGAACGGGCAGAACCTGTTGCCCCCAGCAGTTCCTGAGCCCGTTGTTTAACCGCGGCTTCAATTATGCGTTTGTAGGGAAGAATGTGGAGAGGTACCTTCCCTTCCAGAGAAACCTTGGAGGGGGTCACCTGCAGGGTCAGCGAAACGGAAAAACCGACGCCTTTTAATAGAAATCGCCCCGTAAATCCATCCCATAATTCCTGAACATCCCGGATCATGTCGCCATGGAGTTTCTTTAAATCAGTGATCAATCCAATCAACCGGCTTTTGGCCTCCTCCTGGCTGAGGTCGTGATCAATTGCAACGTGCAGACGTGATCCTAACATAATGTCTTTTTTCCTTAGCCGGCAAGACGGAATTGCGTCCGTTAACTTTTTATTCTACTCTCCAACGATATTGCCGACCTTAACTTTTTCAGAGGTCACCGAACCAAAAATCTTGAATCTGTACGGTTAGCTGTTTAGCAGTTACGTAAAGGTATCAAAAACTGACTGGATCCGCAACCTCATTAACTAGTTATTCGCTTTTTGGTTGGAAGCTGAGTGTCGTATGTTATTATATGGCATAAAATATGCATTATTTATTTGACAGCATTAAAGTCATTTTGTCGATCCATAAAACATACTAAAGGAGGAGAACAATGAAGAAGAGGTATATGGTTGTAGTGGCGATGGCCGTCGGTTTGCTGACGGCTGGACTTGTCGGTCCGGCGCAGGCGACGCTCAGTGTAAGCTGAACGGTACTCTATGACGGGCAGGTTTGTAAACTGATATACGACAACGATTTGATTATCACCTGGCTGGATTACACGAAAGGTGCCACCAATTGGGCCAACCAGGTTGCCTGGGCGGGTGGCTTGTCCTTGACCGTTAACGGGTCCACCTATGATGACTGGCGGTTGCCGAGTGCTGGAAATAACCCCCAATCGGAATATAATCAAACTACTTCCGAGATGGGGCATCTTTTTTATACAGAAATGGGGCTTTCGGGAGGATCGTATGTCCCAGCCAGTACACTTAACAGCGGTGTCTTCGACAATTTACATTCGTTCTGATACTGGTCGGGCACGGAGTGTGCGGGTGGCCCGGGCAGCGCCTGGTCCTTCTTCACCGACAGCGGCTACCAGTACGCGGACTTCAAGGTCTACGATGCCTATGCCTTGGCAGTTCGCCCCGGACAGGTTTCAGCGGGCGCACCGGTGCCGGAACCAGCGACCATGCTGTTGATGGGTAGCGGCCTGGTCGGACTGGCAGGGTTGCGTCGAAGGAAGCGCGGCCGTTAGCGCTTTGGAGCTTTGGGTGATTCGACCTTTTGGGGGGTGCAGGGGGGAGTCCACCCTGCACCCCCCAAAGGGCGGTTTTATAAAAATACAACATGGCGCGCTACGAGCATCTTCCGATTTATAAAAAAGCCCTTGACGTCGCGGTGCACTTCGAAAAGACGGTGGCCGGTTTTTCCCGCTACCACAAGTACACCCTGGGCGCGGACCTCCGGAACAAGAGCCGGGAGGTGATCCGGATCATCATCAGGGCCAATTCAAGCCGGGAGCGGCTCCCGGATCTGCTCGAACTGCGGGCCGTGTTGGAGGAATTACTGCTTCTGGTGCGGCTGGCCAAGGAGGTGAAGGCCTTTAAAAGCTTTCAGTCCTACCAGTACGCGGCCCAGGAGGTGGTTTCGGTTAGCAGACAGAACGAGGGATGGATACGGTCGTGTGACAAATCAAGGGGGCCTGAATCGCCGAAGGACCGGGGGAAAACCCCTCCTCTTTGACCGGGAGATCATCGACGGGCTTGCGGCCAGCCTCTCCTCCTATCTCGGTCACTGTAAATCGGCAAATTCCTTCCGCCTCGTCCGGTCCGTCTGGCAACACCATCCTTTCATGAGTCAATACTTCGACCTCGACCCCAAAAACCGCAGACTCATCAGCAAGGATAAGACGCCGAAGGGCTTCCCGAATGTCCGGCGGCAGTATGCCTTCTTTCGCCTTAGGCTTCCGGCCGACGCGCTTTTCTTTCAGGTGGGACGATTCATCGAGTTCTATCAGGAGGATGACGCACGCATTGCCGCCGCGCTTGGCCTTACGCCCCTTGCGAAGAACCGGCGCAAGGCCTTGTTCGGCTTTCCCGTCCGGCATCTGGCTTTCTATCGCGATCGCCTGCTGGCGCAAGGGGCCTCCGTGGCGGTTATCCGGGAATGGCCCCGGTACTGGACTAGGATCAAGGAAAGGGAATTGGTGGCAAGGTATGTGCCGCTTGGTCCAGGGTTCCAGGTTCACGGTTTTAGGTTTGCGAAAAAGTGAACTTGTCAGGTTATTTTAGAACCAACGCTGTCCGGAGAAAAACCGCGCATTCCCGGAAACACCCGCTGCAAGTCCGTGGAAACCATCTCCACCACCGATTCGCCCATCCCAGTTTCTCCTGCTTTTCCGCAATCGCCTGTACGATGTCCCAATAGAACAGGACCACGTCAAGGTTCACGGCGCGTGGGGCGGAAAGCCGGGCCGACGTCAGTTGCGCTGAAGGCACAAAGATCCAAAGGCACAGAGGCATTCGGTTCAATACCCCCTTGGGTACAAAGTTTACCGAGTTGTCTGATCAGAGTACTTCCTTTGCCTTGTGCCTTTGTCACTCTGTGCCTTTGTACCTTCTTGTAACCTTTTGAAATTAAACATAACAAACTGGGGCCTTGATCATCGTTTCGGCCTTTCTTCCCCTTATCCCGCCATTCTCCGGCACGAGGCGTAGGGGCGTGATTAATCACGCCCCTACGATCTGGCCAAACGATGATCAAGGCCCAAACGGGTAAGAATCTAATCGCTTCTTTCAGAATGATGGTTTATTGGTCAGGAACCTTCTTGTTTGGCAATTT
>CAZDYX010000096.1:3193-9516 GCA_964509775.1 uncultured Desulfobulbia bacterium
GCAGAAAGGTTCGCACTCGCCGCAGGGAAAGCGAAACCCAACAGAAAAGACCGCTCAACCCAACCTACGAGGAGGGCTTTTCGGTTACTCCCCCAAATCCGTTACAATCAGATTTCTCGACAACCGTTGGTAAGGGGTGGGAACAGAATGGGTCGTCCATTTACAGCAGGGAAAAGGTACGGAGGATCTCGGCGAGCTTGGGGTCGGATTTGGCATGTTCACGGAGGGTTTTGACGAGACGGGTGAGGCGGGAACCTTCTTCGTTAAGGAGGTCGAGGTCCTTGGTCACCTCCCGCTCCAACCGGTCGAGGCGGTCCACGACGGGTCTTAACATGGTGCGCCGGTCCCAGACGATAAAGCCGAACAGGGCGACGATCAGCGCCATTATCGCGCCGAACAGTGCCAACATGGTATTCTGCATGCCGTCCATGCGACGGTTGATGTCATCGAGCCGTTTATCGACCTGCTCGAACCGTTTGTCTAGATTGGCCTGTCCGGCCTTGAGCTCGGAAAGAGACTCGATGATCTCCCGATCCGATATCCGCGGCGCCACCTCGACTGCGTAGGAGGCCTTAGGCGATACAAACAGCATAATGGCCAAGAGGAATAATGTCATTTTCGCCATGCCCTCTTTTTATCAATTGACCGCCATGTTGTCAAGCGGGATTCCCCAAAGGGGAATAGACGGATGGTTTCTTTCCAGGCACTAATCCTCCGCAAGCCTCCGGACTCCTTTGCTGATGCAGTGCATGGACACGGCAATGGCCAGCAATACCGAGCCCGCAATCCATGTTCCCAGGATTATGAGGTCTTTTCCTTCCAGAAGGGCTCCGCGGAGCCAGAACATGACCAGGCGGTAAGCCGGATAGGCGCCCAGCAGGATTATTATAAATTCAAAGGCGCTTGCCGTTAGGAGAAAAAGGATGGCGCCCATTCCCCCCAGGGCGGCGGCACGGTTCTCGGCCCGGAAGTCGGCGTATTGGGCGCCGAAACCAAGGGCCATGGCCACCACGGTCCAGGTGAGCAGGATGCTCGTAACAACTGATATCCACCACATGGGGCCGCTGATGTTCAACAGATGGTCAGAGGCGATGACCAGCACCAGGGCCAGCCCGGTCATGGGGATGACGTAATAGAGGTATTTATAGAGCAGGAAACGGCCGATTGAAAGGGGTGAGCTTTGAATGAGGTAGAAGGCGCCGCCTTCCGCGCCCACCGAGGGAAAGACAAAACGGGCTGAGAGTGAGGTCACCACAAAACTCGTGAGCCCGATATTTAGAAAAGAGATGATGTTGGTGATGTATTCTTCCTCAAAGGCGGATCGATTCACCGGTAACACCTTAAAATTATAGAGATAAACGACAATGAGAGCGGCGATCATAAAGATTTGGGCCCATTCCGAGGAATCCCGCAGGAAGGTCTTGGCCTCCTTGGCAAAAATCCACCAGCCCGGATAGGGCCGGTAGCGGGCCTTCGAAGCAAACCGGCGATAGCCGCCAAAGGATTCCTGGGACTTGGAATAGCCCCGGAAGAACCATCGGTTCATGCTCCATTCGCCGAGGAAAAATATGGATGGTGCCGCGGTAACCAGCACGCCCAAAAGCAGCCAGTCAATCTCTTGATCCAGGAGATACAGGGAAAGGAGATTGGCGGCCCAGGAGGCAGGAACCAGGGGGCCGGCCGGCCGGGAGATGCTGGAGAGATAATCGATAAAATCGGAGTAGCTCTCCGGATTGACAAGCTCCTCCGGCCGCATGAGGCGAAAAAGGATGTAGATGAAGACGCCGAAACACATGGAAAGATAGAGAACAATATCCTTGGTCCGTCGCGCCGGAAAAAGGTTCACCAGGAGCACGGTGACGAGCATGCCGAAACCGGAGGCCGTGAGGGCGGTAAAGACCAGGGCGGACAGGAGCAGGGGAAAATAGAAAAAACCGGCATGAAACACGCGGCCGTAAGCCGCGAATACCGGCAGGGAAAAGACGACCATCATCCAGGCGGTATAGGCCGTGGTGGTCGTAAAACGCAGGTAGAAAACCTGGGCCGGCGTCACCGGGGCAGAAAAAATGATTTCATTATCACGGGAAAGAAAGATGGTGGAGACGGCCGTTACCATGGAGGAAAAAACCAGCATGGCAAAAAGGATGAGCCAGGCCATCTGCAACAGCTTGATACTTAAGATAATCCCCAATTCGTTTTGCCGGAGGAAATAACCGACGACATTCATTGAAACCACATGGAGGGCAAGACAGAACAGGGCGGCGAACAGGACGGCTCCGACGCTTTGCCCCGGGAAAACGCCGGAAGGGAAAAAACGGTTTTTAAAGGACCACCGGAACGGTTTTAGTAAGGTTAAGCGTACGTCTTGCATGCGATAGCCATCCTGATTCATGTTGGTTCCCTGTTTTTTTATCTCTTTTTCCAACCTTGATGAAATCGTAAAAACCTCATTTTCTTGCCAAGACGCTAAAGGACGCAAGTAAATATTGTTGGCCTCGCAAAAAGCTGCTCCGCCAATGTGCAGACTCTCACTTCCAGAGCGCCGAAGCGGCGCGTGTAGGCCGGGTCGCCGGATGGCGTTACGAGGTAGTTTTGGCCGCTCGGGTAGAGGTCGCGGAAGGTCTTAAGGGCAGTGCTGTCGAACGCGCCGGGGTCCCACTTGCACTCAATGGCGTCCACTTCGTCCCGGCCGCGCGTGAGCACAAAGTCCACTTCACGGCCCACCTTGTCGCGCCAGTACCGGACAGGTTGATCAGGGAAATGGGCCTGCAGATGTTCGAGGACAAGGTGTTCCCAGAGATGTCCAAGATCGTCGTGCCGGAGCGGCTCCCAGCCTCGGACAAAGCTGACGAAGCCGGTGTCGAAGGCGTAGATTTTGGGCATCTTTACGAGTTCGTTCTGGCCGCTGCCGAAGAAGGGACGGACGAGCGTGACGGCGTGGGTGATTTCGAGGGCGCGCAGATGACTGTCGACCGTGGGACGGCTGATGCCGACGGCCGATGCTGTCCTCGTAATCTCCAGTTGGCCGCCGCTCTGGCGCATGACGTACTCGAAGAGGGCGTTGAAGCGGTTCACATCACGGAAGCCGAAGAGCCGTTGGATGTCGCGGGCAAAGAACGAGTCCATCCACTCACGGTAGAAGGCCGGATTCTTCGCATCGGCTAACAGCGCGGGAGGAAGACCACCGTGCAGGAGGCGCTTCTGGAGCGAAACGCCGCCAAAGCCCGAGAGTTCTTCATGGAGAACCGGAACCAGATGCACCGTACGTTTACGGCCGGTGAGGGTGTCACGGAACTTCCGGCTGGCCGCGAGCGTGGAGGAACCGGTGGCGAGAATCTTCAGTTTCGGGAAGAGGTCAGCGCCGATTTTGAGCACCCGGGCGGGATCTCGCAGTTGGTGGATTTCGTCGAAGACGACGGTGGGCTTGTCGCAGGAGCGATAGAAGACCTGCGGGTCATGCACCATGTCCTCGACGGTTGGAAGGTCGCAGTTGACGTAGAGGATCCGAGCCTCGCCAAGGGCTTGAGCCAGCGTGGTCTTGCCGCAGCGGCGCACACCGCACAGCCAGACAATGGGGGCCTCCTGCCAAGCCTGCTCAATACGCTGAAGCCAAAATGGTCGTGGATACATTGTAACGTAATATACGTTTAGTTGCTCCAAATGTAAAGTGTGATTGCATGCTATCCGCCATCTGCGATCAAGTAAAAGGAAAAAACCTTGCCTTTTTCTCCCCTTAAACCCGCCTCTTTCCCAAAATTGGCCGACTTGTTTGCCCCAAAAAAATATTCTCACCTTGACACTCTGCATTTTCTCATGGTAGCTATGCCATCCGGACACCCCGGAGACTGAAGTAGAACTGTATACGGCCGTGCAGAATCTCATCTGGTAGCAGGTGACGATTACTATTTGGTGAAGAGTAGCGGCGGACATATCGACTACAGATTTTCTGCTACGAAAGGAAAAAGGGGAAGAGTAGATGCGGGAGCAGGAGCAGGCATTTAATTTTTGGGCCGGGAGGCGCCGCACAGAACAAACAAAACATCATTGGAACGAGAAACGGGATGCTGACCAATACAAGCATTGACTGCGACCGGACTGTCAACTATGCGATGCAGCAAAATGATGTGCCTGTGGTTAAGGCGTTGCGTATAGTCAACGAAACAGATGAACCGATTCGCGATGCAATTGTCCGCATAATTACTGAACCGGCCTTTGCCGTCCCTTGGGAAAGCCGGATCGCCGTCATCAATCCCCAAGAGACATTCACCTTTGGAGCCATTGACCTCCCCCTGTCGCACGACTATCTCGCCTCCCTCACCGAGCGGGTTGCCGGTTGCCTCCATGTTGAGGTCCTACGGGAGGAAATTTCCCTGGCTCGGCTATCCCAGCGTATCGAGGTGCTTGCGTACGACGAATGGAACGGTCTCCAGTCGATCCCGGAAATCCTGGCGGCCTTTGTCACCCCCAACCACCCGGCCGTGGAATCGGCTCTCTCCGACGCAGCCGGTATCCTCGGCACATGGACCGGTGACTCCGCCATCTCAGGTTACCAGTCCAGGGACCCCCACCGTGTAGCCCTCACGGCTGGCGCCGTTTATGCCGCACTGCAAAAGAGGAACATCCGCTACATCAATCCGCCGGCGAGTTTTGAGGAGATAGGCCAGAAGATTCGCCTCCCTGACCGTATCCTGGAAAGCCGCCTCGCCACCTGCCTTGACCTTGCTGTCTTTGCGGCCTCCTGTCTTGAGCAGGCGGGGCTGCATCCACTGATCGTCCTCACGACGGGGCACGCCTTTGTGGGAGTCTGGCTGCAGGAAGAGACGTTCGCCGATGTGGCAACCGATGATCTGCTCCGTCTTCGTAAAAGGGTCGAGCTGGGGCAAATCACCATCTTCGAGACGACTCTGCTGACCAGTGAAACAGCTCCCCCATTTGACCATGCAGTAAACGAAGGGTTGAAACACCTTGAGGATGAGGAGGCCTTCCGCTGCGTAATTGACATCCGCCGGGCGCGGAAGAGCCGTATCCGGCCCTTACCGCTTCGCATCGAGAGCACCTCCGCCACTGTTTCCTCCATACCGGAAAAGGGAGCGTATCCTGATGCTCTACCGACTTTGAACCTGCCTCCACCCGTTGCCGGACCAAATGAACCTGCCGGTGCAGCGGTCTCGACGCCCGCAACCCGGCTTGACCGCTGGAAGCAGAAGCTCCTAGACCTTACCCTGCACAACCGTTTGTTAAACTTCCGGGAATCCAAAAAGAGCCTACCCGTCCTCTGCCCGGACCTCGGAGCGCTGGAGGATGCTCTGGCGGACAGTACTGCCTTCAAGGTTTATCCACGGCTTGGCGATCTTGGCGAGAGTGTTCCCCGGAACGCCGCGGTCCACCGGCAACGAACGGGGCAGGAATCCTTAAACGAAATGCTCCGCGAGGAGTTTCTCGCCCGGAGGCTACATGCGGACCTGACCGAAGGGGAAGTCAACAGCCGGCTCCTGGAAATCTATCGGGAAGCGAAATCGAGCATAGAAGAAAACGGCGCCAACACCCTCTATCTCGCCCTGGTTTTTTTGGCCTGGTACGAGACGAAGACCTCATCCCAGCGCCGGCTGGCGCCCATCATTCTGATTCCCCTGGAAATAGAGCGCCGCTCCATTCAGGAAGGGTTCAGCATCCGGCAAGGCGATGATGAACCGATGGTAAATGTTACCCTTCTGGCCCATCTTGCCGCCGATTTCGAACTCCATATCAACGGCCTCGATCCGATCCCCACGGATGAACACGGCATCGATGTTCCTCTGATTTTGCGAAAGTTTCGGGAGGCCATTGTTGCCATCGATCGTTGGGAAGTTCTGGAATGCGCCTTTATCGGCCACTTCTCCTTCACGAAGTTTCTCATGTGGAGGGATCTGGAGGTGCGGGCGGGCGACCTTGAGCGTAACGCCATCGTGCGGCATCTTATCCACACCCCCACGGAGGTCTACCCGGACGACGGCGTCTTCCCCGATCCGGATCGTCTGGATGAAACCCACAGCCCTGAGGCGACGTTCTGTCCGTTAAGCGCCGATTCGTCGCAGCTTGCCGCAGTCCATGCGGCTGCTGAGGGGAAGAGTTTCGTCCTTCACGGTCCTCCCGGCACGGGAAAGTCGCAGACCATAGCCAACATCATCGCCCATAACCTGGCCGTGGGGAAAACGGTCCTGTTCGTTTCCGAGAAGCGGGCCGCTTTGGCGGTGGTTCATCGGCGGCTGGAGAAAGTGGGGCTGGGCGACCGGATAAAACACAAGCCGAACCAGCTTTCCGGGGGCGAGAAGCAGCGGGTGGCC
>CAZDYX010000096.1:9526-10140 GCA_964509775.1 uncultured Desulfobulbia bacterium
CTGGAGGTTGTCCAGCGGCGGCTGGCGGAAGTTGGGCTGAGGCCGTTTTATCTGGAACTCCATTCGAACAAGAGTCATAAAAAAGAGATCCTCGCCCAACTTGAGCAGGCGTTGAACACCCAAGCCGGCCAGTCGACCGAAGCATGGCTGCACGAAGCCCAGCGACTGCAGACATCCCGTGCGGAGCTGAACGCCTTTGTGAGAACCCTGCACGCGGTTCGCCCCTCCGGGGAGTCGGTTTTCCATGGTATCTCGCAACTCATCGGCCATCGAGACGTTCCTCTGGTGCGGATGACTTGGCCTTCCGCGGGCCAGCTCGATCGGACGCAGCTTGCCTCCCTGCGCGAGACGGTTCGGCGCCTGCAGATGGCCGGGACGCAGATCGGCAACCCGGCCACGCATGTTTGGTCCGCAGCTTCCTGTGATGCCTGGACCCCGGAGTTCCGCAATGACGTGGAGCGGCGGCTCGAAGAGCTGCGGAAGACCGCAACCTCGCTTGCTGCTGCCGCTGGTAGCATCTCCTCTACGGTGGGGATGGAGCAGGACGACTGGAGCAGGGCAGACCTAAAAAATCTTTCGGAAATTGTTGCGGCGCTGTGTAATTGCCCGCCACT
>CAZDYX010000097.1:0-6935 GCA_964509775.1 uncultured Desulfobulbia bacterium
GTGGCGCCCTTAATAGCTTATTTATATGCTCCCCAAAATCCGTTACAATCAGGAATTATTTCGTGCTCCGTTTGAATGCCCTTGAGGACAACATCATGCTTTTCGAGTTTATGAACAGCCGGCGATTCACCCGGGCGAGCGTCACGAAAAGAATTGAAACGGGCCGATGGTACGAGTTGATGGTGGAGGTTCACGGCACGGGCATCAGGGGCTATCTGGACGGAGAATTTCTCCTCGAGTATACTGCCGGAAGACCACTGGACGGCCATGCCGGTCTCTGGACCAAGGCGGATTCGGTGACGAGCTTCGGGACCCTCTCCATCGAGAGCAACGGTTTCCTCCGCAGGTTCGGCCAGGAAGTCCCGTAGGTGTTGAGCGCATCCTCACTGACATCAGGAAAAACCGACAAGGATGACAATGATGCCCTGGCGAAAGGGATGAGGTCCTCGAAATGCTCTAGGTCTCAAAAAAAACTTGAGGGAGATCATGCCGGAAACATCTTCGATGGAGCGGTCATGGCTGTAAGTAAAATCGGTACGCGAGCAAAAGGTCTCGGGTCGCTCTCCCATCTGTCAGAGCATATAGGTGGGGGCGAGTTTGCCGGTATTGGACATGGGGTCGGTAAAGGCAAAACGCTTGCCGCGCAGGTCCTCAAGCGAGTTGGCAGGGCTTGCCGCCGGCACGATAATGTAGGAGCGATAGGTCGGTTCGCCGTAGGCCACCGGCGCCACCAGGAGTTCCATGCCGAACTGGTCGTGGCCGTCCACATAGGCACCGCTGCAGACAAAGGCGAAATCAAGTTCCATGTCCCGCACCATGTTGTTGACCTCCTCGTAAGTCTCACGCTGGATGAGCTTGATTTGGGTGCCGAGACGCCGTGAAAGGTACTGGAGAAGTTCCTTGTAGAGGATGAGGGTCTCCTTATGGGAGATGACCGCTGCAATCGCGATGCGCAAGGGCTGTTCCCCTTGCTCCACCGGTAGGGTCGTCTCGGGCTCCACCTTGGAGAGCGTAATCTTGACCGGCTCCTTGGACCGCTCACAGCCGGTGGAAAACGCGGTAAATGCGAGCAGAAGGACCAGGATAAGAATATCAGCGGTCAGAAAGGAATAATACGCGTTAAGCTCGCCGACTCCCGAACAAAAAAAGGCCCAAGTAGCTTATTGGGCATAGCTACCATGATGAAAAGCAGGACGTCAAGGGAAAAATGGTTTGGGTGTGTGCAAAAAAAATCGTAGGGGATTAAGTGGATTAAGGGACCCAGTTAGTTTAATACGTTAACGCTACTATAACTATTAAAATAACTCCGTCCCAATTCACATTCTCTAATGAAGAAGTTAGCGTATAACTGAGCCGCCCCCGCGCTTGGTGAAGGCTTGCGATGGACGGTAACAAGGCCTGCTAGACCACCCGCAGTGATCCGAGCAGCCTGGAGGCTGCGGCGACCGACTTGACCTCACGGCGGAAGGCGCTGTGGCGATTGTATTTTTCATGATAGTACGATTCCAGCAGGCGGAAGGCCTTCTCCTTTTGACCCATAAGGATGTGGGCCTCGGCCATGGCGCCAAGCACCCTGGCCGCGCGATCGTATGCGGACCGGTGTTTTCCCGCAACAATGCCGTCAACCCGCTCCGAACCGATCTTCTCCGCCCACTCAAAATAACGGGCCATGTCCCCGTCCGGCAACTTTACGCCCTTAAGGCCGAAAGCCATCTCCCCGGCAAAGGAGGTCGAGTCCTTGCCCTGCCCCGAGGACGAAAATGGAGGAAAGAAGGACCTCGTCTCGGCATACTCTGTAAAAAGGGCTGAAACCGTGACCGCCCCGGGGTCAAAACCGATAATCCGGGAAATGATACTCGAGAAGACCAGGCCGGCGCTGCCGCCTGACCATCCGAGCCCCTTTTCCGATCGGACGCGTTGAAAGGCATCCTCAAGCCTACCAGCCATGAGAAGGGCCTTGACGAGGAGCGGATCTGCCTTCGAATGAAGGGATTTGCGGTTCTCCATGCACGTAATCGCCTGGTCAAGCTCCTGCGCACGGTGGTTCTGCCCAGAGGCCTCGGCCACTAGATCAAGGAGATACTCCTCGGAAGGACAAGAGAAAAAAGATTCCCTTTTCCCCTCGAGGACAACCCCTCTATCGCCAATGGCCGAGCCTGCCGCGACCAAAACCCTAGCCGCCTTTTCCCGAAAGCTCCCATCCGGAAGCGTTGCCAGGGCCTCGCGGCCCGTGGCTATCACCGCATTCCAGTCCTTTTCCCGGGCAAGCCGGTTTATCAAGAAGAGATAGCCATGGGGCTGGGTATGGCTCCATTGTCTGGCAAGCTCGGCCACTCCTGCTATCCCGCGCTGATTGTCCATCGCCTCCAACCGCAGTAAGGCCGGTCGGTCGAGGCCAGGATCAAAACGCGAAAGGGCGTCTTCCCAGTCGGGCCAGAAACGCTCCATCCCCTCTATCATGCTGGCCCGGGCATCGAGCACGTCTTGCAAAAACGGCAGACCTGCATGGGCCGGATCATGAATCCGTTCGGTCGTTTCCACATCCATGGCCGTCAAGAGATCCGCGACCCGGCTCTCGCTGGGAGAGGTTTCGAACACGGCCCGGGCGTATCGCGCCCTTGACTCGTAAAGGTCACGGCTGTCGATCGTGGCGCCTGAATTATCTGCCTCCTCCACCAGGTCAAAAAGCGCGGCATAGACCTCCCTCGCCTCGGTCAGTCGATCGGCCATGAAAAGATCATCGGCCTTCAGGAAAAGGTCGTACAGTTCATCTCCCTGCTCCTCGCTTACATAGTCCGGTTCGTCGTCCAAGGGACCGTCCCAATCATCCTGGTCGTCCCAAAAGCTGCCGTCCTCGATCGAGCCAATCCGTGCCAGGACACTTTCCTTCAGGGCCTCGATTTCCCCGAGCAACGGCGCTATATCCTCGGCGGTTGCAGGACAGACTGCCGGTGCGGGAGATATGCCTGGAGCTTGTCCAGGAATTCCATCCGTCCGTCCATCCGCACCTCCTTTGCCAGGGAAAGGATGACCTCGCCAAGTTCCTCGCGGGAAAGCCCGGCACATATTCCGGTGACTTGTTCAAGATAAGGCCGCAACGCTATCTTTTTTTCGTATCCCATGGTGAATTAATCCTCCGTTCTCAATCCCGGGTGAGCGCCCAAGCCCACACCGGCCGTATTTTTATCATCCGGTCTGCCACCTTACGCTCTAATTCCTGATTCGCCGTCAAAATCAGCAGGTCATCTTAACATGCTGATTTAATGTCGAATATCGAACAGGGAATGTCGAATTATGAAATCTTGTTCTTGTTTTGTTTGGCTGTCCCTATACTTGTTACAAAAATCGAGATCAATTGGTTGTTTTCATCTAACAACGTATCAAGCTTTGATACAGGTTTTATCCTTTTTGTCCCAATTGCTGGCATATATGGGAAGAGAGGGGGTAACGTCAAGACGTTTGCCGGTCAAGGTGGGTACGGATGACCTTGGCCAATTCGCTTATCACCACGGGTTTCATGACATAGCCGTTGATGCCAAGCCCCCTGATGTTTTTATCAGTGATCGCCGTGCTGTAGCCGGTACAAAGGATAATCGGGATATCGGCCCTTATCTCCTTGAGTTTCTTGGCAAAGACGATCCCTGTCATGTTGGGCATGGTCAGATCGGTGACAACGAGGTCGAACCGCTCTGGATTGGCCCGAAAGGCTGCCAGGGCCTCCAAACTGCTGGTTCTGGTAGTTACCGCATACCCTAGGCGGGCAAGCTGCCGTTGGGCCAGGGTGGTCAGGGCTTCTTCATCATCCACAAAAAGAATTCGTTCTGTTCCGCGGTCAAGGGGGACGGCTGTTGCAGCCGCATCAATCATTGCTGTTTTTTCGATCTTGGAAAAGAAGATCGAAAAAGATGAACCCATGCCCGGTGAACTTTCGACCCTGATTATGCCACCATGTTTTTTCACTATGCCATGTGCGACGGCAAGTCCCATGCCTGTTCCCTTCCCCAATTCCTTGGTGGTAAAAAAAGGGTCAAAGATCCGATCCATGGTGGCCTGATCCATGCCCTGGCCCGTGTCGCGCACCGTAATCCTTACGTAGGCACCCGGAGACAATTCCGGTTTAGGGACAAGATCATTGGCACTGAATTCCACACTGGCCAACTCCACGAAAAGTTCCCCGCCGGTCTCATCCATGGCATGGGCAGCATTGGTGCAAAGGTTCATGAGGACCTGGTGGATCTGGGTGGGATCGGCAAGGATTATATTACGGCCGGTCTCAAGCCGTTGGTTGATCCGGATGGTCGAAGGCAGGGAGGCCCGGAGCAACTTTAATACCTCCTTGATAATCAGGTGGGGTTGCATAGGAATAAGCTCTTCCTCCCCTTGACGGCTGAAGGTCAGAATCTGGCGGACGAGATCCCTGGCCCGATTCCCGGCCTTTCGAACTTCGTTTAGACTTTGCCACAAAGGGGTGCCTTCATCCGTCTCATCCAGGGCCAGATCGGTAAAGCCGAGGATGGCCGCCAGGATGTTGTTAAAGTCATGGGCAATGCCACCGGCAAGGGTGCCGATGGCCTCCATTTTCTGGGCCTGCTGGAGATGGGTCTGAAGCTGGATCATTTCTCTCTCGGCCTGTTTCCGTTCGGTGATGTCGCGGCTGATGGCATATATATATGAGCCGCCTGAATCCAGCGGGACAAGCTTGGCCGAGACCTCCACCGGAACCAAAATACCATCCTTGCACCGGTGCCGAGTTTCATAAATCACTGCCTTACCAGACCATAATCTCCGGATACGTTCATGGGAGAGAAGGGTTTCATCGTCGGGTTCCAAGACCGACAAGGGCATCTTGATCAGTTCGTTCCGGGTATAGGCATGCATGGTACACGCCGCATCATTGGCGTCCTCAATGACGAGTGTACCATCGGTCTCTTGATGCAGGACCAGGATACCGTCCGCGGCCTGGTTAAAGAGGGCACGGGATTTCTTTTCGCTTATTGCTACTTCAGCCTCGGAACGGGCGAGTTTGGCAATTTCTTCCTCCAACCGGGTATTGGTGAACATCAATTCGTCATTGGCCCTGGCCAGGGCCTCGTTCTTGGCAGCGAGTTCGGTGAGAAGGGATTTATTTTCCCTGGCAAGCAAAAACTGCTCCGCCGCCCTCTGCAGGGTCATCCGAAGTGCGGCCGGATCATAAGGCTTGAGAATATAGTTGTATATCTGCCCCTGGTTGATGGCGTCGATGATTTCCTCGCCCTCGATATAGGCGGTAAGGATCATCCTGACGGGTTCCGGGTTGATACGAATAGCCTTTTCCAGAAACTGGATACCGGTCATGGCCGGCATCCGCTGGTCGACGATGACGATGCCGATATCCTTTTCCCGTTCCAGGATCTGCAGGGCCTCCTCCCCTGAACCGGAGGTGAGGATAAAATATTCATTCCCAAAGGTCTGCGAAAAGTTGGTGAGATTTACCGCCTCATCATCCACATAAAGAATTTTTATCTTGGTCATGGGTAGTCTCCCTTTTTAGACAGGCCGCACCCTACAGCAAGGGTAACTACTCAGGTTGATAGTCTGTAGGTGTTAAGGTGAATAGGTTAAAGAAGAAAAAAATGAAATTACGCTAAGTTCAGAGCATTTGAACTTGCTGATGAGATCCTGTTCGTGTCTGATACGTTCGTTGCTCTGCCCCTAATAGACTACAGACTAAACAACCTGAGTGGTTACCAGCAAGGAGGCAATGGTCGTTACAAGTTCCTTACGGTCATAAGATAAATGCCATTCCTTTTCCCCCTGACCTGCTCCTCGAAATACCTATATTTAAAGAAAATGCCATACGAAACCATTCAGTTAAGTATGGTCCAAATCTTTCCCGATGTCAAAAATAAAAAAATATAGTAACTACTCAGGTGGATAGGCTGTAGAAGTTTAGGCTATAGGAGGAAATGCAGGGCTATGGCGAACGGACAGGAAGACTCGACCTGGGGATATAAAGTCGAGCAGCCGTATGGAGGGAACTTGATCTTACGGATCAGCGGCCGCATGGATATCACCACCTCCTCGGCCATGCGGCAGGAGTTTTTCACCCTTTTCCCCCGGCATGACCCTTATGCCCTCTTGGTGGATCTGGCAAGGGTGGACCGCTTTGACGACTACGGGGCACTTATGCTGGCGGAATTAAAAAAGGAGATGAAGAGGCGCGAATCCCCTTTTCAGCTTATAAATGTACCTCCCCAGACCGCGGAATTTCTTTCCCTCATCCACTTTGATTCCCTGTATGAACCTGAGGATAAGGAACGAAAACAGCGCGCCAACGGCATCATCCGCCTAGGGGAGGCGGCCATCGGCCGCATGGCCGGATTTAAGGCGCAACTTACGTTCGTGGGCGAGGTGTTTCTGGCATTGCTTTATGTCCTGCGCCATCCTAGGGTACTCCGCTGGGACGACACCCTGGGATACATGTACAAGACCGGGGTCGCGGCCCTGCCGGTCGTGGGGCTGATCAGCTTTCTCCTCGGGCTTATCATGGCCTTCATGTCCGCGGTGCAGTTGCAGCAGTTCGGGGCCAATATCTATGTGGCCTCCCTCGTGAGCCTGTCCATGACCAGGGAACTGGGACCGATCATGACCGCCATCGTGGTGGCCGGCCGCTCCGGTTCAGCCTATGCGGCCGAGATCGGCACCATGAAGATCTCCGAGGAGGTGGACGCCCTTTCCACCATGGGGTTTGATCCCTGCCTCTTTCTCGTCATCCCCAAGATCCTGGCCACCCTCATCGTGGTGCCCATATTGACCGTGTTCTCCGACTGTTTTGCCATGGCCGGCGGCCTGCTGGTGGGGGTCGGCATGCTTGACCTTACGGTGAACGGCTATATAACCCAAACCGGAAAAACCCTTCTGGCAAAAGCAGTCTCGGGCGAAGCCGGTGTCCCTTT
>CAZDYX010000097.1:6945-10136 GCA_964509775.1 uncultured Desulfobulbia bacterium
CCTGTCGCTATTTGATGTCTTTTGGGGGATCTCAAAAAGCGGGATCTTTGCCCTGCTCATCTCATTGATCGGCTGCCTGCGTGGTTTTGAGGTGCGGGGCGGGGCCGCTGCCGTGGGTCAGGCCACGACCGAGGCAGTGGTCAGCGGCATCTTTGCGATTATTCTCTGCGACTCGATATTTGCGGTGATCCTCAGGTATTGGGGATAAACAGGGGCATCATGGCAACAAAGGCGGTTATCCAGGTCAAGGACATGGAGGCTGGTTACGGAGGGACAACCATCCTTTCCAACGTCAGTTTCGAGGTCTACGAGGGGGAGATCTTCGGGATCCTCGGCGGAAGCGGGTGCGGGAAAAGCACCCTACTAAAGCACCTGATCGGTTTATATCCACCCCGCGCCGGCGAGATCATCATCGATGGCGATTCCCTCATTCCTGATGATCCCGAGACCTACAAACGAATCTTACGCAAGATCGGGGTGCTCTATCAGAGCGGTGCCTTGCTCGGTTCCCTGACCGTGGGCGAGAACGTGGCCCTGCCCATCCGGGAATATACCGATCTTACCCCCGCTGCCATTGATGCCATGGTGAAGATGAAACTTGGTCTGGTGCATCTCGATGGTTATGAACACCATTACCCGGCACAACTGAGCGGCGGCATGAAAAAACGGGCGGGCTTGGCCAGGGCCATGGCCCTGAACCCCAGAATCCTTTTTTTTGACGAACCATCCGCCGGCCTTGACCCGATATCCGCGGCAGAGCTCGATCAGCTCATTTTGCGCCTGAACAAGGGGTTTCGTACCACCATGGTTATCGTCACCCATGAACTGGCGAGCATCTTTGCCGTGCTCAACCGGGTGATCCTGCTTGACAAACAGACCAAGGGGATCATCGCCATCGGCAGCCCGGCCGAACTGCAAGGCCAAAGCACTGACCTCTATGTGAAAAGTTTTTTTAATCGCCGACCGCTGCCTCAGGAGTAGTGGTTAGTGATTAGTGATTAGTGAATGGTGAGTAGGTTGGGTTGGGCCGTCAGGCCGTAACCCAACGGGAAGCGGTGCAATGTGTTGGGTTAAGCGAAGTTTATCCCCAAATGGGGGCTAATCCAAACTACATTGTTAAGTGAGTAACAAGGATGGCTGACCCTTGCGAGAAGGTAGGGGCGGGTTTGAAACCCGCCCAAATAAGAGCGAATTGACCTGATTTATGAAAGGATTACAACGTTGTCGTTATATGGGCGGGTTTGAAAATATGGGCGGGTTTCAAACCCGCCCCTACAGGTAGACCAACAAACGTGGGTGAACGGTAACTAAGGATGGCCACAAAAAAAACCAAGTTTGCGGTGGGCCTCTTCCTCATGAGCGGCATAGGTATAACCCTGATCGCGGTGGTATGGCTCGGGCTCTCCCACTTTTTTGAGAAGGGAAGACTCTTCGCCTCCTATTTTAACGAGTCGGTCCAGGGTCTGGATGTAGACTCACCGGTGAAATATCGGGGAGTGCCGGTCGGTAGGGTAAAACAGATAGAGGTCGCCCCTGACAACCAATTGATCGAGGTCGTCATGACCATCGAGGCCGACGCCGAGATGGGACCCGATCTCGCGGCCCAACTCAAGGTAGTGGGCATCACCGGCAGCATGTTCATTGAGCTCGACCGAAAAGAGGAAGGCGAACCGGACCGCAGTCCGACCCTTTCCTTTACTTCGCGATATCCGGTCATAGCCTCCAAGCCCTCGGGAATCAAGGCGCTAATGATGGGGATCGACGATGCCATACAATACTTCAAGGCCATGGATGTGCGCGGGATAGCAGAACAGCTCAAACTCACCTTCGAGCATATCGATCGGTCCATCACCGGCCTTGACACCCCGGCGATGTCAGCCCAGGTCTCGAAGTCCCTCGACCGGGTCAACAGCATTCTTACCGACAAACGGATAGAAAACATCCTGACCTCCCTGGAAGGGGCCGGGGCATCATTAAAGACGGTAATGAAAGAGGCCGAGGAGGGCATGGGACGGCTCGACCGCACGGCCACCCGGATGGAAGGATTGATAACGGACAAGGAGCAAACCATCCGGACCTCCATCGACGAGTTCAGGCTGGCCCTCGAAAACACCAATCGGCTCCTGACAGAAGGGACCCTGCTCGTTTCCAGCACGGATCGCTCCATTGCGGTCCTGCAGGGACGACTTCTTGCCAGCAGTGAAAACCTTGCCCAGGCCACCGAAAACCTCAATGCACTCCTTCTGAACCTGAGCTATCAGCCCTCGCAAATGCTGTTTGGCCGGCCACCGGCCCCGAGGACCAGAGAACTGCCCGATGTCCGGGAACGATAAGGGGAAACGATTATGGATAGAATAAGATCAGTCTGGTGGTTTTGTCTGGTGTTGGCGTTCTGCTGTGCAGGATGCGCCGCGCCCCGGCATCTTGACGACGATATCAAATCCTACTTCCTCGAATATGAACCGTCCGATTTTACCAATTACCCCTTTCTGCCAATGGTGATCGGGATCAGCCCCTTTTCCGTGGCCCCGGCCTATGACACCAACCGCATTATTTACCGGGAGGGGGCATTCGAACGGCAGGCATATTTTTATCATCGCTGGCAGGTCAATCCCGGAAGTCTTATTGGCACCCTGCTGGCAAGAGACATGAAGAAGGCCGGTCTCTTTGCCGGGGTGGTCTCCCCGGACAGCCGGATTGTCCCTGACTACCGGATTGAAGGCTCGGTGGAGGAATTTCTCGAATGGGACCGGGATGAACAATGGGATGCGAGGCTCTCAATAAACATCGTGCTCATGACCGAACAAAAGACCGCGGCACGAAACCGGGTGCTCCTGCAAAAGGGTTTCTCCGTAACCAAACCGTGTGCAAAACGTACCCCCGAGGCCCTGGCCGCCGCCATGAGCCAGGCCATGGCCGATGTCTCGCACCAGGTTATCGACGAGGTCCATCGTACCTTGAGCGCGGGGGCGGCCAGATAATCTGAGGGTTAACTATTCCAAAAAAAATAAATTAAAATTGATGCTCTCGTAAAAAGTCGTCACCCCGGTGAAAATTCAGTTCAATGGCCCCCTTGGGTACCGGGGTCCAGAGAGTACTTAACTCATTGAAAATACTGGATTCCGGCTTTTCCCCGTCAAGCGAGGACTAAACAGAGCGCCGGAATGACGAAAAACGAGGAATTTCGACTT
>CAZDYX010000098.1:0-2434 GCA_964509775.1 uncultured Desulfobulbia bacterium
CCTATCGTAATAACCCATGTAGGGTGAGCTGAGCGCACCATTTGGCCCAAAAGATGATCAACGCCAACGAAACGATGATCAAGACCCGATATTGATTCCTAATTCGTAAGTGCAAGGGGCGCTATTTTTTTCTTGTCTTTATATTTCCCTGCCCCCTATACTACAATAATAGTCCGGCACATGAAGCGGTTATTCTCCTCGAGGTCCTGACATGATATTCAAGGTGTTTAAGAAAGAAGCGCTTCCCGTTCTCTTTGAGGCCCTGGCAATAAACAAGATCATCGGGCCGGTGCAGAAGGGGATTGATAGGACCGAAAAACCCATCCATGCCTTTGAGATGGTCTATAACTTCAATGAGTTGAAGCTTGACTACACCTTCACCAAGTTTTCGCCCAAACGGTTTTTCCTGCCCTATATCGAGACCCTGTGTGATTTCGCGGTGGAGCGGGACCGATGGGAAAAAACAGTGGATTTCAATATTTATGTGCCTTTTGTGTTTTTCGGCATGCACGCTTGCGACATCAATGCCTTGAACAAACTCGACAAGGTCCTCATGAAGAGTGTCTATCCCACCCCTTATTACGCGAGCAAGCGCCGGAACTTCTTTATCATCGGCATGGACTGCGTGCCGCATCCCTCCTGCTTTTGTCGGTCCATGGGCACCGACACGGTGCTGCACGGCTTTGACATGTTTCTGACCGATCTCGGGGAGAGCTACTTTGTCGAGATCGTGTCCGCCGCGGCCTTTAACTATTTGAAGGCCATAGAGACCAGTGACCCCACCGACCATGACCACATCCGTTATAAGGAGGTGGTGGCGGGCCGGAACAAGAAATTCACCTGCCATGTCGACACCACGGACCTCACCAAGATCCTCGACCTCGAATTCCAGGCCGAGGTCTGGAAATACTGGGGTGAGAGATGCCTTTCCTGCGGGACCTGCGCCAATGTTTGCCCCACCTGTTATTGTTACGGGGTTGAGGAGCGGGTGGATCTGGACCTTAAGGGCGCAACCAAGATAAAACATCTTTATTCTTGCAACCTCATCGATTTTGCGGCCGTGGCGGGCGGCCATAATTTCCGGCCCGAAAGCCATACCCGGCTCAAATACCGCTATTACCACAAGCACCGGGGGTTTGTGGAGGCCTTTGAGGAATCCTTGTGCGTGGGGTGTGGCCGGTGCGGCGAGGCCTGCCTCGCCGGCATTACCGTGCCCGAGGTCATTGCCAGCGTCCGGGGAGAGGGGGCATGATTATGGAACGGCTACCATTTATCGATGTCCTGCAGGTTTCGGGCGGTTTAAAAAGAAGACACGATCTCGGCAGTTTTGAATACACCTACAAGGCGGAGATCACCAATGTCTATCCCCTGACCGAGAGCGAGAGGCTCTATCAGATCCAGATCAGGGACCCGGAAGAGCGGCGGCGGTTTACCTTTCAGCCTGGTCAGTTTGTCATGCTCGAGCTGCCCGGCATCGGGGAGGCCCCCTTTTCCATCTCCTCGTCCCCGATCAGGCATGGCGATATCGAGCTCTGTATCCGGGCCGTGGGCAACCTCACCCATTTTCTTACCCGGGTGAAACGGGGCGCCCAGGTGGGGATCAGCGGTCCCTTCGGCACCGATTTTCCGGTGGAGGAGATGTACGGCCAAAACATCATACTCATCGCCGGCGGCCTGGGGATCGTGCCCCTGCGCTCACCCACCTTGTATGTGCTTGAAAACCGCAGTCGATACGGAAACGTGGACATCATTTACGGGGCAAAAAGCCCGGCCGAGCTTCTTTTTACCTATCAGTACGAGATGTGGCGCAAATTCGACATCCATTTAAGTATAACCGTTGACCATCCGGATGAAACCTGGCAGGGGCCGGTGGGGCTGATCACCAATATCCTGAAGGAGCGGATAGCCACGGCCCGGCCGGAGTCCCTGACCCATGACACCTATGCCATTGTCTGCGGTCCGCCGGTGATGTTCAAGTTTGTCTGTAAGATGCTCACCGAGGCGGGCCTTCCCATGCAAAAGATGTTTGTCTCCCTGGAGCGGCGGATGCATTGCGGCCGGGGCAAGTGTTGCCGGTGCAACGTCGGCTCGACCTATACCTGTCTTGAAGGTCCGGTCTTTGATTACTGGACGGTGATGAACTTGAAGGAGGCGATTTAGTGGCTGCTGACCTGACCTATCTCGGCGTTTCCTTTGATCGTCCCAAGGTGGCCTTTTTTGAGCTCACCTCATGCGAGGGCTGCCAGCTCCAGATTTTGAACAATGAGGCGACCCTGCTTCATTTCCTTTCCCTGGTGGAGGTGGTCAATTTCCGCGAGGCCATGACCGAGCGCGGCACTGACTATGAGATCGCCTTTGTGGAGGGGAGCGTGACCCGGGACGATGAGGAGGAGAGGCTCATTAAGATCCGCCAACATGCGAAGATTCTCGTTGC
>CAZDYX010000098.1:2444-5071 GCA_964509775.1 uncultured Desulfobulbia bacterium
CTCGTTGCCTTGGGCTCCTGCGCCTGGTTCGGGGGCGTCAACCAACTCAAAAATCGTTTCCATGATCTTTCCTGGGTAAAAAGGGAGGTCTACGGGGATTTCCCGGTCGAGACCAGCGATGTTCGTCCCCTTTCGGCCGTGGTCAAGGTGGATCTTGAAATCTATGGCTGCCCGATACGCAAGGAAGAGGTGGAAAAGATAGTGACCAATCTCGTTCTGGGCAAAAGCGTGCGGCATCCGGATTATCCGGTGTGCATGGATTGTAAGGCCAATGAAAATATCTGTATGTTTGATCTGGGCGAGCCGTGTCTAGGTCCTGTGACCCGAGCCGGCTGTGATGCCTGGTGCCCCGGCAACCGGCTGGGCTGCTGGGGCTGCCGGGGCCCGGCCACGGTGGCCAATGTGGAGCAGCTCGCCAAGATAATGGATGAATATGGTTTTTCCTCGGAGACCTTCCTTGACCGGCTGGAGTGTTTCGGCGGATTTGCCGGATATGTGGAGTCCCATAAGGATAGGGTGAAAAAGTGAAGCTTGCGTGCGATGTGGCAATTCATCATCTGACCCGGGTGGAAGGGCACGGCAATATCCGCATCCGGATCCAGGACGGCGAGGTCCTAGAGGCCCAATGGGACGTCGTCGAGACCCCCCGTTTCTTCGAGGCGATGCTCGTCGGCAAACGCTGGGAGAACGGCCCCTATATATGCGGCCGGATATGCGGGATCTGCTCCATCGGTCATACCCTGGCGAGCATCCGGGCCGTGGAAAACGCCTTCGGCATCGTCCCCACGCCGCAGACGGCTAAGTTAAGGCTGCTATTAAAGCACATGGAGACCCTGCAGAGTCATATCCTGCACCTGTATTTCCTGGCCGCCCCGGATTTTGTCGGCGTCGGAAGCGTCTTACCGCTGGTCAACACTCATCCGGAGGTGGTGCAACGGGCCCTGCGGCTAAAACTTCTTGCCAATGACGCCTGCGACATAATCGGCGGCCGGCGGCTGCACCCCACCCGGACCATTGTCGGCGGCTTTACCATGCTGCCCAAGAAGGCCGAGCTCGACCTTATCCGGCAGCGGCTTCTTGCCGCGGCCGAGGATCTCAACCTCTCGACGGAACTTTTTTCCACCTTTAAGCTGCCGGATTTTGTCCGCGAGACCGAGTTCGTTTCCCTTAAAGGAAACGGCGATTATCCCTTTATCGGCGGGGATCTCATCTCCACCGACGGCGTTTCGATGCCCGAACATGAGTACCGGCGGATGACCAATGAATACTGTATGGAGGGATCAACCTCCAAGTGGAGCCGGCTTTCCCGGAAATCCTTTGCCGTCGGCGCGCTCGCCCGGGTGAACAACAACTTTTCTCTCCTCCACGCCTCCGCCCAAGAAGTGGCCAAAGGCCTCGGGCTTGTTCCAATATCCCACAATCCCTTTATGAATAATATTGCCCAACTCGTGGAATGCGTGCACGTGGTCTTTGATTCCATCGCCATTATCGAGGAATTGCTCGGCAGTCCCTGGGAGGAGCCGCGCCAGCCCGTGACCCCGAGGGAGGGACTCGGGGTGGCAGCGGTGGAGGTGCCCCGGGGGATTCTTTATCATTGCTATACGTTTGACCAGGAGGGCCGGATTGTTAAGGCCGACTGCGTCATCCCCACCAGCCAGAATCATGCCAACATCCATCACGACATCCAGGAGCTTGCCCGCCTCTCAGCCAGCCGCGGCATTCCGGCAAGCGAGATCGAGCGGCTGGCCAGCATGCTCGTGCGGGCCTATGACCCTTGTATCTCCTGCTCGGTGCACTAAGTCCCTGCCTTATGAAACCTAAAAAAATATAAACATGCAACCGGTCCTATTGAAGTTTCTAAATTGTCAAAGCGCATCCTGCCTGGTATTATCCTCGCCATGTCGAAATTTACGCCCGTATACCTCATTGACGGCAGTACCTTCATCTATCGCGCCTATCATGCCATCCGTCCCCTGTCAAACGCCGATGGTCTTCCCACGCACGCCATCCTGGGATTCACCAACACCCTTTTAAAGGTCATAAGGGAAAAGAAACCCCAGTTCATTGCCGTGGCCTTTGACTCTAGGGGACCTACCTTTCGCCATAGGGATTTTCCCGACTACAAGGCCAACCGTCCGTCCATGCCGGAGGATCTTGTTAGCCAGATCCCTTATGTGAAGAAGGTGGTTGCGGCATATAATATACTCAGTCTGGAACAGGAGGGCGTGGAGGCGGACGATCTCATCGCCTCGGCGGTCTCGGTCTTGAACCGGGCCAATATACCGGTGGTGGTGGTCTCGGGCGACAAGGATCTTCTTCAACTGGTTTCAGAGACCGTTATGCTCTGGGATCCCATGAAGGACATCTTCATGGACCAGGAGGCGGTACAAAAAAAATACCAGGTGACCGTATCTCAGCTCACCGATCTTTTCACCCTGCTGGGCGACACCTCGGACAATATTCCGGGGGTGCCCGGCGTCGGCCCCAAAACCGGGGCCAAACTCATCAATGACTTTGGCTCGTTCGATTCTCTCTACGCCGGTCTCGACCAAGTCGAAAACCTGAAACTCAGGGAAAAGCTGCGCCAGAGTCGGGACCAAGCCATACTGTCAAGACACCTTATTACC
>CAZDYX010000098.1:5081-10130 GCA_964509775.1 uncultured Desulfobulbia bacterium
CCACAACTTCAATCAGCCTTTGACCGCGTTGATGGGCTCCGCGGAAATGATTGTGATGATGAAGGATAAGAAAAGCCTCGACCAGGATATCGTCGCACTGATGGAATCGATTATCGAGGCCGCGCAGTCTATTTCGAAATTGGTCGATAAGGTCGAAAACCTGAAACTTAGGGAAAAGCTGCGCCAGGGTAGGGACCAGGCCATACTCTCAAGACACCTTATTACCCTAAAACAAGATATTCCGGTCCCGGAGCACCCGGATGCCTACCGGCTTTTGGCCCCTGACCATGACGCCTTAAGAAGACTCTATGCCTTCCTGGGTTTTACCCGGCTGATCAAATCAGAGCTTCCGGTCGCTAACCTTTCAACCGCAGGATTTAAACTGGTTAGCGGTGCAGAAGAGCTTGCAGGTCTTGTCAAGGAGTTTTCCCGGGCAGAATGCCTGACCGTGGACCTGGAGACCACCTCCCTTGATCCGGTCAAGGCCGATATCGTCGGTATTTCCCTTTGTATCGATGCGGATCGGGCCTATTATCTGCCTGTCGGCCACCGGGAGGAAGACGGCACCCTGGTCCCCGGACAACTCGAAAAGGATACGGTCGTCTTTTTTCTGCGGCCCCTGCTTGCAGATCCTAAGCTCCCCAAACTGGGTCACAACCTTAAATATGATTACTCCGTGCTCCTCACCCACGGAATCTTCATGGCCGGTCCGCTTTTTGATACCATGGTGGCCTCCTATCTTTTAAATCCTGCCCGTTCCTCCCACAAACTTGACGATCTTGGCAAGGAAATCCTGGAACGGCGCCTGACCTCCTTTACCGAGGTAACCGGCGCCAGCAGTCGGGACGACGCCTTTACCCATGTCCAGCTTTTGGCGGCCAAGGACTATTCCTGTGAGGATGTGCGGGCCACCTTCCTGCTCTGGGAGATATTTGCCCCGGAACTTAAGGCCAAGGGCCTGTGGGACCTCTTTGTCCGGGTGGAGATGCCCCTGGTCCCCATCCTGGCAGAGATGGAACATACCGGTATTCGGGTGGATCCCCGGCTTCTTGCGGATATGTCCAAAGAATTTGCCCAGGGCCTGGAGACCCTGGAGAAAGAGATTCATACCCTGGCCGGTCAGGTCTTTAATATCAATTCGCCGCGCCAACTTGGAGCGATCCTTTTTGAACGGCTCGGGCTCCCCCATGGCCGAAAGACCAAGACCGGCTATTCCACTGATCTTGAGGTGTTGGAAAAACTGGCCAACTTCCACGAGTTGCCGGCCGCGGTCCTCTCCTTCCGGAATCTTTCCAAACTGAAATCCACCTATGTGGATTCCCTGGCCTCCCTGATCCACCCAGTTACCGGCCGGATCCACTCCTCCTTTAACCAGACCGTTACCGCTACCGGCAGGTTAAGCAGCAGCAGGCCCAATTTACAGAATATCCCGGTCCGGACCAGAGAGGGCCAGCGGATCAGGGAGGCCTTTATCCCGGCCGACGGCTATTCCTTTCTGGGCGGCGACTATTCCCAGATCGAACTGCGGGTGCTGGCCCATTACTCCCAGGATAAGGAGTTCGTTGCCGCTTTTCATCAGGGGGAGGATATCCATGCCAAAACAGCCCAGGAGATCTTCCGAACCCTGCCGGGCATGGTGACCCCGGAGATGCGGCGGGTGGCAAAGACCATCAATTTCGGCATCATCTATGGCATGAGCGCCTTTGGCCTGGCAAGCCAGCTCAATATCAGCCGGAAGGAGGCCCAGGTATTTATTGACCGTTATTTTGAGCTCTACCGCGGCGTGCGCGAATTTATGGATGCCATTATCAAAAAGGCCAGGAAAGACCGGCTGGTGACCACCCTGCTCGGCCGGCGGCGTTTGTTGCCGGATATCGAGAGCCCAAACAAAAACGTCCGGGAATTTGCCGAGCGTACCGCCATCAATACCCCCATTCAAGGCACGGCCGCGGATATCATCAAGCTCGCCATGCAACAGTCCCACGCCGTCCTTAAGGCCAAGGGGCTTCGGGCGCGGATGATCCTCCAGATTCACGATGAACTGGTTTTTGAGGTGCCGGATGAGGAATTGGCGGAAACATCTCCTCTTGTGCAGCAAGCAATGGAGGGTGTCATGCAACTTAATGTTCCCCTGGTCGTAAATATCTCGGCAGGCAAAAACCTTGCCGCGATATGAGAAATGCAAGGTATTCAGGAGTCGGAATTTAGAGTGAAAAGGTAGCCTTTTAGAGGTATACCTCTTTGGAGGCTAAGAGCGCGGGGGTCCTGGCGAATATTCGGGGGTTGTTGTGAGCAAGGTGGTTGATGGGAAAAATGGGAATCATGAGAGTAAGGGGAAAGTGTCTTTACAGAATTCCCAGAATTCCCATGACTCCCAGGGTTTGATTTTACCCCCTCGGGGCGACTATCAAACCCTGCTTTCCTACCAGAAGTCCGAGGTGATCTACCAGATAACTTACCGATTCTGTGCGCGCTTTCTTAAAAAAGGCGACCGCACGGTCGATCAGATGGTGCAGGCGGCCCGCTCCGGCAAGCAGAATATCGTTGAGGGGAGCAAGGCAGCGACAACCTCAAAGGAAATGGAAATCAAGCTGACCAACGTGGCGCGGGCAAGCCTTGAGGAGCTGCTGGAGGATTATCGGGATTATCTCCGGGTGCGAGATCTGCCTATCTGGGACAAGCAGAGCCGCGAAGCCAAATACGTCCGCAAGTTGGGGATGACCTCGCCGCTTTCCTTCGAGGTGTTTCGGAAGTTCATCGAGACCCGCCCTGCTGAAGTGGTGGCAAATATTGCCATCTGTCTGATTCACCAGGCCAACTATCTACTGGATCAGCAGCTAAAGGGATTGGAAAAGAGCTTTTTGAAAGATGGCGGCCTGCGTGAGCGGATGACCCGCGCCCGTTTGCAGGCGCGGGAGCAGCAGCGGAAAGGGCGGGGGAGGGTATGAAGGCGGGATGGCAGATAAAGATGCTGGGGGAAGTTCTCCGGCTTGAGATTGAGTCGACCCATAAGGTCGAACTCAATCCATTGTTAACAACCTTAAGGAGGAAAAAATTGCCATGATGGATTTTTTGCGGCGTAAGGCCCAATCCCCCTATATTCAGGCAACCGTGGTTATCATTGTTATCGTTTTTGTATTCTGGGGAACCCAGACGGGCGACCGGAGCCCGGGAAAAGCGGTGGCCACCGTGAACGGGGAATCGGTCACCTATCAGGATTTTCAGCAGGCCTACAACAACACCGTCACCCGGGTGCGGGATCAAATGGGGGGTAAGATTTCCGATGATCTCCTGAAAAGTCTTAACATCAAGCAACAGGTGATCAAACAACTGATCGAGAAAATCCTTCTCGTGCAGGGCGGCCGTGACATGGGCATCATGGTCACCGATGAGGAGGTGAGAAACACCATCCAGGCCATGGAGACCTTTCAAAAAAACGGGACCTTTGATCCGGAATGGTACAAACAGCTTCTTGCCGGCTCACGGATTGGGGTGACCACCTTTGAGGGGGGGATAAAATCCGACCTTATTACCAGAAAGATTGTTGGGCATGTCTCCCGTTTTACCCAGATCCAGCCCTGGGAGGTGGAAGAGGAGTTCAAGCGGGCCAACGAAGAGATCAAGATTTTTTATGCTGCGTCTAAGGCCGATGATTTTCGTCCCCGGATAACCGTGAAGGAGGAGGATCTGGCGGCCTTTTTTGAGGTGAACAAGGAGAACTATAAGACCGCGGCCCAGGTAAAGATCCAGTACGTCCCTTTCCTGCTCACCGATGATGTCGGAAAGGTCGAGGAGAGTATGCCGACCGAAATTGCTGGATATTACCAGGAAAACATCGAAAAACACCGGGTGCCGGAGAAACGTCATGCCCGGCATATCCTGATTAGGACCGCGAAATCGGATGCCCCTGCCCAGGTGGAGGAAAAACGCCAACAGGTGGAAAAGATCCTTGAGATGGCAAAGGGCGGTAAGGATTTTGCGAAACTTGCCCAGGAATACTCTGAGGACAGCTCTGCCAAGCGGGGCGGCGATCTTGGCCTTTTCCCCCGGGGCAAAATGGTCCCGCCCTTTGAAGAGGCGGTATTTGGGATGAAGGAAGGAGAGATCAGCAATGTGGTGTCCACCAACTTTGGTTTTCATATTATCAAGCTCGAGGCCATTCAGCCCGAACATACCAAGCCCCTTGATGAGGTACAAGAGGAGATCAAGACTACACTCGGCCGCCAAAAAGGACACTCTCTCACCTTTAAACGGGCAAATCAGGCCTATGAGGAAATTATCCTTGCCGGGAGCCTGGATAAATATACCGAGGCAAAGGGGATGAAAATAGAGAAGACCGATTACTTTACCCGTGAGATCCCGCCTTCCGGCATGCCTGCTGACCAGGCCTTTCTTGCCGCCGCCTTTTCCCTTCAGAAAGGAGAGTTGAGTTCGCTTATTGAAATCCCGCAAGGCTGGGTGGTGATGCTTGCCGAGGACTACAAAAACTCTGAGGTGCCGGCATTGGACAGTGTTCGGGACCGGGTGAAAAATGACCATGTGAGAGATGCCGCGACAAAACTTGCAAAAGAGACGGCAGAGGGCATGCTTGCCGCGGTCAAGGGCGGGGCTGATTTCAATGAGGAGGCCAGGAAGATGAAGGCCACACCTCAGGAGTCCGGATTCTTTCGCCGCAACACCCCTGCCGGTAACAAGGACGACCTGCCGCCCGAATTAAAGGATGCCGCCTTTTCCCTCTCGAGCGCCAAACCCTTTCCGGAGGCCATCTGGTCAGGCGAAAACAACTTTTATGTATATGCCTTGAAGGAAAGGAAGGAGCCCGATCTTGCCGCCCTTGCCGTCGAGAAAGGAAAACTCGAGGAAGGGCTGTTGGGGGAGAAAAAGAAAGAACTCCTTGAGTCCTGGATTTCCAGTTTACGGGCCAAGGCAAAAATTATGACCAACGAAAAAATGCTGGAGTAGGTTTTCCTTCTTCAGCCTACAGCCCCAACAAACTTCTAAGTAACAAAATGTCGAATGTCGAACAGGGAATTAAAAATGTCGAAGTGT
>CAZDYX010000099.1:0-9607 GCA_964509775.1 uncultured Desulfobulbia bacterium
ACGAGGAATTTCGACTTTTTACGAGACCATCAAGGATGGCGACATTCTCGAACGATCTCCTGATGGCCGGGAACGGGTTCGCTTCCGCACGGTGCCGGCGCTGGAGTCGCCGCGATACATGGCAAAACTGATCTTGTGGCTCAATACCAAGTTAAAGATGGATTTTCACCTCAATTTAAGCCGCGGGAAGATTATTTCCATGTCGTTGAACAAAGCCTCAGCCCATGAAGCTTAAATGTATTCAACCAGCTAACATCATCGCCTCTGACCACTACTGTGAATATCACTCCCCCTCAACGCAAATATTGATCGTAAAAAGCACAGTAGGTTGGGTTGAGCCTCGCGAAACCCAACAGATTTTGTGCAGGTATGCAGATCATATTGCCGTTTGTCAACGTCCGTAAATGTTGAGTTTCGTTCCTCAACCCAACCTACCAGGCTACAGCCGTCAGACCGGTCTGCTGGCGGATGGCCGCCAGGGCAGCCCCCAAAATTTTTTTTCTCGCCGGGAGTGTGCATGATATTCCTCCTTGTTCACTATTTACTATAGTTCATTTTTTATGAACATAAAAAAATAATGAACAAAGGTAGTCCCGGTATAGGCTGCCAATAACATTTCCTCCTTTTGAGTGAGCTGATTGAAGTTCATTTTACTCCGTTTCATCACACCGCTCTGGTCTGCAATCCCGCGCCTATGGCACCTTACCCGCGCCTATCTTGGGCTCTTTTCGTCATTGCCAATTCAGAAAGGGTCGCAAGGTGACAAGGCCTACGGTCATTCCGTTGGGATATTCATCGTGCTTTCTCCCACCCTCCGGGCCAGCATAGATCAACAAAACAATTTGCTTCTTCGCAAGAAATCTTGTAGCTCTATGAGCTATGGGGGAACATGTATTATTCTGCTGGTTAGGGATGACGGATCTGAAAGCGGCTTCCGGCGTAGCGGATGTCGGCTTAGGTCCGGTGGCGCAGGCTGTTGCGGCACAGTCTTACAGGAAAGTAATGCTGCTCAACAACTGGGAAAAGACCACTGCTGAAAACTATGTCGCCTGGCTCCAGAAAAAGACCACTTCTCAGATAACCCTCCAACATATCCCACTTTCCGGCCCCACCAATTTCGGTGAGATCTATCAGGCCGCCGCAACGATCATTTCGGAAAAGATAAAAGAGCACGGCCCGGATGCCAATCTGGTCTTTCACTTGAGTTCTGGCACCCCGGCCATGGCAGAGGTCTGGATTCTTCTGGCCAAAACCCGTTTCCCTGCCGAGTTGATCGAATCCTCAAAGGAGCATGGCGTCCGCACGGCCTCGGTGCCTTTTGCTATCTCCGCCGACTTTATCCCGGATCTGTTCAGGAAGCCGGATCAGACCCTTGAACGTCTGGCCGCCGGTCTGCCTGCTGCTGCCCCGGAGTTTGACGACCAGTCGTTTGAAAATATAAGTTCCGCCCTCTTCAACTCCCTCACCCAGCGCGCCTTCCGTGGGGAACTCTGATGCCCGGTACCACCACTTTCACGGCCCTGGTCAGCGCCATCCAGACGGTCAACCACCGGCTCGCCGCCTTGGTGCGCCGGACAGCCAACACCAGCCACACCCATTCCGGGGGTCACCATTTACCATGACGACGTTGCCATCCGCAGAAGCTATCCTTGCACAACTGCCGCTGCTTGACGTGAAAACCGCCGATGACCTCGAGTCGGAGACCCTTGATTTCAAGCGCTGGGAGGATGCCAAAAAATCCCTGGCCGCGGCGGTGGAGGCTGCTGTCTGCTTTGCCAATGCCGAGGGCGGGGTCATCGTCTTTGGGGGCAGGGAGCGGACGATCACCGGCTGCGAGCGCTACGATCTCGATGTCTGGCGGCGGGGAATCTACGAACGGACCAGACCAAACCTCACCGTGGACATCTCGGAGCTCCACGTCCCAGAGGGAACGCTGCTCATTGTCCGGGTTCCGAGAGGGCCTGTTCCTCCGTATGGCACTGCTGCCGGTCTTTATCAGGTCCGGGTTGGCAAAAACTGCATGCCCTATTCCCCGGAGGATTTCCAAAGGCGACAGGCAGGGCTCGGCGTCCTCGACTGGAGCAGTCAGACCATCGGCGGTGTCGGGCTCGATGGGCTCGAATCGATGGAAATTGCCCGGCTCCGAAACGTGCTGCGCGCCAATCGTCCGGAATCGCCGCTGCTCGCGCTGAAGGACGACGAGCTGCTGACCGCGTTCGGGGTTATCATGGACGGAGAGATCACCCACGCGTGCCTTCTTCTGGCCGGGAGTGCCGAACTCCTCTCCCGGTTTATCCCCAACCATGAGGTTATCTATCTCCATCATTCCACCCCCACCGATCTGGACTTCCGGCTGGACAGGAAGACACCCCTCCTGCACATTCTGGAGTCGCTGACCGACGCCATCAACGTCAGAAATCCTTTCAAGACCATCAAGACCGGCCTTTTTCTTGTGGACATACCGGCCTTTCCAGAACCATCCTTTCGGGAGGCGATTTTGAACGCCCTGATCCATCGCGATTATCTGGAGCCAGGTAGCGTCTATATCCGTCATTCCAGTCGCGAGATGAGCATCAGCAGCCCAGGGGGATTCATCGGTGGTATTACCGTGGAGAATGTCCTGCATGCCGAGCCCAGGGCCAGGAACCGCCTGCTTGCAGAGGTTTTTCAGACGGAGATGCGAATTCGCGATCGTCTTGAGCAGTATTGCCACCGAGGCCAGCCATGGCTCGAACGGCGCGGCAGAAAAAGCGGCGTCACCTATCATCTTTCCCGGGCGGTTGCGGCGGAACTTGTCGGAAAAGTGGTGTACAGCCGTTCCCGCGCCATCGACAAGGTGCAATGGCCGGCCTTGATCCGCCAATATGTGGCTGAGCATGGTTCTATAAACAACAGCGAGTGCCGCGATCTGTTACTGCTCGGGAACAGCAGATCGGCCCAGAGCACGGTCTCCAGGCTGCTTGCCGGGCTGGATTTTCTGGAAGGATACGGCACCAGCCCCAAGAACTGGAGATACCGTCTTCGCAAGGATGATCGTTGAGTATTTACTCAATGTTGAGTAAGCGCAAAACGCATGTTGTGTAAATTGTGTTGAGTATGTTGTGTTGAGGTTCTTCGTATGTGGCCGGCTCCTCTTTGCGGATTCACCAGGGGGAACTATAAAATGAGCACTCTGTCATTATTCAGCGCGGGTATCTATTCAGTTCCCGGCAACACAAGCTGGTATCTCGCCGATCTGGGCGAGTTTCGCGGCAAGCAGGAACTCTACACCCGCCAATCGCCGCAACGGCTGAAGACGCTACGGGAACATGCCCTGATCGAAAGTGCGATTTCCAGTAACCGGATGGAAGGGGTAGAAGTCGATCCGCGGCGCGTGCGTAACGTGCTGGCTTCTCCCAAGCCCCTTTTCCGGGATCGGGACGAGGAAGAAGTCCGCGGCTATCGCGAAGCGCTCTCTCTCATCCATGAAAATCCCACAAACCTTCTCATCTCGGAAGAGACAGTTTGCCGGCTGCATCGTCTGACGCGCGGTCAGATCTGGGACGCTGGTAGTTATAAGTCCAAGGATGGCGACATTATCGAACGCTATCCTGATGGCCGGGAACGGGTCCGCTTCCGCACGGTGCCGGCGCTGGAGACGCCGCGATATATGGCAAAACTTATCTCCGACTGGGAGCGCTGCCTGGAAGATCGCTGGGTTCACCCCCTGATCGGCATCGCGGCTTTTAACCTCGACTTTCTCTGTATCCATCCGTTTCGCGACGGTAACGGTCGTGTTTCCAGATTACTGCTCCTCTTGCAGTGCCAGCAACTCGGGTTTGAGGTCGGCCGCTACATCAGCCTGGAACGTCTGATCGAGCAGAATAAGGAACGCTATTACGAAACCCTGGAGCAAAGTTCGCAAGGCTGGCACGAGAATAACCATGATCCGTGGCCGTACATCAATTTCACCCTATTCATTTTGAAAACCGCTTATCAGGAGTTCGCGGAACGGGTCGGCGACCTCCAGGCTCCCAGGGGCTCCAAAACCGAGATGATCTTGGCCGCCCTTAAACGCCTGCCGCCGGAGTTTACCGTGGCGCAACTGGAACAGGCGAGTTTTGGCGTTAGCCGGGAGATGGTGCGCCGTGTTCTCGGTGACCAGAAAGGAAAGAGCGTCGAGTGCATAGGTCGTGGACCAGGCGCGAAATGGATAAAGAAAGGGTAACTACCTTCAAAAGAGGGTAATAAAGAGGGCAATAACAGAAAATGCTTGTTAGGTAATCAGGCTCTTAGCGCCCGACGACATGATCGATGGCCTGGGCAGCTCCCAACACAAGGAGCCAAGCACTCTTTGAGGTAACCGTTCACCAGGTAATGGTAGGGGCGGGTTTCAAACCCGCCCAAATAAGACCGAATTGACCTGATTCATGAAGGGATTACGACGTTGTGGTTGTTTGGGCGGGTTTGAAACCCGCCCCTACAGGTAGACCAACAAACGTGGGTGAACGGTTACTCTTTGAGGTATCAGGAAAACCTGAGATGACAGGAACAACGTTTCTACGGCCTGGTAGGAGCAAAGGGGCATCCCCGGAAACCGATACCCGAAAGAATACCCCTTTGCTTCCACCAATACTTTTGATCAGGAACCCATACTGATCAAAATAAGCGCAATGGCCACAAACAGGAAAAATATGCCTACTTTCTGACATTCATTTCCTTCGTGATGGTGATCATGATGTTCCGTTACCTGGGATTGATGGTCCATGGTCTTGCCCCCCTATAAAATTTCAAGAAAATTCCGAAACCCTTTTCCAGCATCGGACGTTACTATACGCCAGTGTCTATGTAATTGACAAATATTTTTTTATGGTCAAGATGGCCTTCTTGGCCTTTTTATGGGTGCGTCCTGAGAGATCAAGGCCTTTGTATGATCTCGCGAGATTGCAACATTCCTATAAGTTTGTTAAAAAAACAACCAAGTAACCCATTTCTTACCCTCACCAACCTTATGGTCTTAAGGATGACAAAGATGATCAGCCAGGAACTCCTTGAAATACTCGCCTGTCCAAAATGCAAAGGGGAACTGAAATTATCCCCAAAAAAAAACGGCCTGATCTGTAAAACCTGCCAACTCTTCTTTGAAATCCGGGACAACATCCCGATCATGCTCATTGAGGAAGCAAAAAAGCTCGAGATGACCAGGTAGCCTTAGTCAGTGAGTGAGTAACTCGAACAGTAAACAGCAAGACAATTGACCCACGGCGGGACGGATTGGATAAAACAGGTGATGATGTTGTTGGCAGCGGTCCCAGGGAAGCGGCAGACTCCTTGGTGCAGGCCTTCCTTGAGTCTGGGAAAGATGGCTGTTTGGGACCACAATCGTATCAGCTCTTAAAGCAGCTTGTCAAAATGGCAACGGCCCCGGACCCAAACGCCCAGGACGTCGGCACCTCTGCCATTTATACCGGCCTGGTAGAAAGACTTTGTGATGATTTCTGGTCCGTTGGTGTCAGCCTGTGCAACCAGGTCCTCTCCCATCTCTTCACCCTCTTCAAAGAGACCGAATGGGGGAAGACAATGAGGGCCATCCTCAACGATTTTGGCCTGCATACCCAGGCCGACATCCTGGCCCGGTGGGGCCGCATCTATTTAAGGCAACGTACCTTGCCCGTTGATAAAACCGAAATCAGGAAACTTGTCGTGCTTTCCCGGGTCACGGTGGGCGCGGATGTGGCTATTACCAGCATCGTTGTAAACCGTCTTGTCCACGCCTTTCCTTACAGTCAGGTTATCGTGGTCAGCCCTCCCAAGCTGCCGGAACTCTTTGGCGGACTGCCGACCCTTGAATTCCGCCCCATAACGTATCCTCGGGGAGGGGCCATCTCCGACAAGCTGGCTGCCTGGCCCCAGATCTATACCCTCCTGCAAAAGGAGCGATCCGGGTTAAAACCGCACCAACTGCTCCTCTTTGACCCGGACTCACGATATTCCCAACTAGGACTCCTGCCCCTCGTAGAAGAGGAAAGCACCTTTTATTGCAACTCCCGCAGAACCCTCCTCCCGGAGGAAGGTCCATCCCTCTCCGCCCTTATCAATTCCTGGCTTGATACCATCCTGGAAGAAAAAGGGTTTGTGTATCCGTCAATTTGGCTGGCGGAAAAATATCGGCCCCTCGGTTTCTGTTTTCACGGCCGTCTCATTGAAAATAGCTGTCGGCGCTTTATCGTCATCAGTTTTGGGGTGGGTAACAACGAAAACAAAAGAATCCCCGGCTTCTTTGAAAGGGATCTGGTGCTGGCGTTGCTTGCCCAGGAACAGGACACCATCATCCTGCTTGACACCGGCACCGGAAGCGAAGGTATGAACAGAACCGCGGCCATCCTTATTGCGGCCGGGCAGGAGGGAATCAACATTGATTTTCTGGAAGAGACGATCCTTCTTGAAAAAAGAATTCCCTTTTCCCATGGAATCATCGGCTTTCGCGGCTCGCTTGGTGCGATTGCGTCCCTGATTGAAGGGGCCGACCTCTTCATCGGCTACGATTCCGCCTGCCAGCATCTTGCCTCGGCACTGGGCACGCCGGCGGTCATCATCTTTGCCGGTGCGCCCCACCAGCGGTTTATCGACCGTTGGCGCCCCCTGGGCAAAACGAGTTCAATCATCATACCGGTCGGAGGGCCTCCTCCCCTTTCCAATAAAACATCCATAACCATCTTTTCCCAGGTTCTCGAAGCCTCCCGTTCAATATGCAAGAATATTCGTAACTACTCAGGTGGATAGTCTGTAGGTGTTTAGGTGGATAGGGAGGAATAACCATGCGAGACCACACAAGGTGTTGGGATCCTTGATTTGTTCTTTGCGCAGTCCTAATAGACTACAGTCTAAACAACCTGAGTAGTTACTCATATTCAATCAAAGGAGAGTAAGATGTCCGATCAATGGAGACCTTGCAAATGAGACCATTAAGTATGACCGCGTTTGGCCGGGGTGAGCACACCCGGGACGGAAGAACATGGGTGGTGGAGATCCGCTCGGTAAACCACCGGTATTGCGATATCAATGTCAAGATCCCCCGCAAATATCTGGCCCTCGAGTCCCGCGTGAAAAAAGAGATTGCCCTGCATTATCAGCGGGGCCGCATCGATGTCTTCATTGACCTTGCCGGCCGGCATGACGCCTCCAGCCGTCTTAAGCCCGATCTGACCCTCGCCCGGGAATACTACACCTGTCTTGTCGAAATCAAAAAGGACCTGGACCTTGCCGGCGTCCCGGATCTTCCCCTTTTTTCCACTTTTTTAAAGGATATAATCACGACGTCTGAAGAAGAGGAAGACCTCGAAATGATATGGCAAGATATGGCGGAGGCCCTAAACCTTGCCTTTGGGCGTGCCGATATCATGCGGCAGGCAGAAGGCGAACACTTAAAAAACGACCTGATCGAGCGCCTTCTAAACTTTGAGAAGGCGGTACTGGACATTGATGGGGATGTCTCATCCCTGCTCGAAAAAAAGAAGACCGCCCTTACTGAACGAATGAATCGGCTCCTAGACAACATTAATCTTGACCCGACCAGGCTTGACCAGGAATTTGCCTTCCTGATTGACAGGTCGGATGTAACCGAGGAACTGGTACGGCTTAAAAGTCACATCAAGCAGTTTCGAAGTTATCTGGAGATGGATGAGCCAGCAGGAAGAAGACTCGACTTTCTCACCCAGGAATTCTTAAGAGAACTTAACACCATGGCCGCCAAGATAAATGATGTAACCGTGAGTCATCGGGTCGTGGAATTAAAAAACGAACTTGAAAAAATGAGGGAACAGGTTCAGAATATAGAATGATCGTAACTACTCAGGTTTCGGGAGGAATTCAGAATTCAGAATTCAGGAGTCAGAATGAGGAAACCGACGATGACATTTCAAGACTTGCTGGTAAAGTTCTTGAATACGGTGATGTTTTCGGGTTGAAATAGTTACTGGAAGAGGTCAGTAGACTACTGGAGGCGTATTCATGTAGCATTCTGAATTCTGACTCCTGAATTCTGACTCCTGAGTAGTTACCATAATCTTAACATTCCAAGGGCACACCATGGACTCCAAAGTAATCAATATCGGATTCGGCAACACCGTGATGGCAAACCGGGTGTTGGCCATACTCAACCCCAAATCCGCGCCCATCAAAAAAATCAAGGATGAGGCAAAGGCAAACAACCTGTTGATCGATGCCACCGAAGGTCGGCGAACCCGTTCCGTTATAGTCTTGGACAGCAATCATGTAGTGCTCTCCTCGGTGCAACGGGAGACTATTGCCCACCGTTTTGGTGCCAGCAAGGCAGATTTTAAGCCGGAATTCGGGGAACAACTTTAATGAAAGGAAACCTTTTTGTCATCTCCGCCCCTTCCGGCACCGGCAAGACCAGCATCATCAAAAGGCTGATGGCGGAATTGCCGTCCCTCTCCTTTTCCGTATCCCATACGACCAGAAAACCGCGGCCAGGGGAAAAAAACGGGATCGACTACCATTTTATTTTCCCCCCCCTATTTAAAGAATGGATTGACCGAGGGGCCTTCCTTGAATGGGCCACGGTGTACGGCAATTTCTACGGTACGAGTTTTGAGGAGGTAGAAAAAAAAACGGCACAGGGACTTGATGTCATCCTGGACATTGATACCCAGGGTGCCCTGCAAATAAAGGCCAAGATAGATATTACCTCGGATGAAAGGGAACAATTTTCTCCCCCGGTCTTTGTCTTTATTGTTCCTCCATCATGGGATGAACTTCTTAAACGGCTTACCATGCGAGGAACCGATCAGCCGGAGACCATCGTCTTGCGGATGGCAGGGGCCAAGAACGAGGTGAAGTCCCTGGCGCAATACGATTATGTGATCGAGAACCGGGACCTCGACGAGGCGGTGTATATGCTAAAGGCCATTATTGCGGCCGCAAGGAGCAGGCGAAGGTGTTCCCTGACCGGAAAGCCCCTTCCCTTTCTTGACCAGGTGGGGTTTTAGGGGTGATTCAGGAAGAAGGCCTTCTTATCTGGGGGATCAATCCGGTTCTGGAATTTATTAGCCGTTCCCCGGAAAGGGTTGCGAGGATTTTAATCCAGCGGACGAAAAAGGGCAAAAAGATCCAGCAGCTCATTGAAGTTGCAAGGCTTAACGGGATCAAGGTCCGCTTCCATGATCACCTTCCCTTTCCTGACGGATTTGGGGCGGTTAATCATCAAGGGGTGATTGCCGAGGCCCTCCCTTTCGGCTATACGGACCTGGACAGGGTTTTGAATGCCATAAGGGAAGACCCGGCCCCCATCCTAGTCGCCCTTGACACCATCCAGGACCCCCACAACCTGGGGGCCATCATCCGTTCGGCCGCGGCAGTCGGCGCCGCCGGGGTAATCGTAACCAAAGACCGATGCGCCTCCCTGTCCGGCACCGTTATCAAGGCCTCGGCAGGGGCCATCATCCATGTACCCGTATGCCGGGTTACCAACCTGGCAACTACCCTCATTGCAATCAAGGAGGCCGGGTTATGGATCGCCGGGGCCACCCAGGACGGACCGCTTTCCCTCTATCAGGCAGATCTTGCCCGGCCCCTGTGCCTGGTCATCGGCGGCGAAGAAAAAGGT
>CAZDYX010000099.1:9617-9971 GCA_964509775.1 uncultured Desulfobulbia bacterium
CCTCTTTGAGATAAGAAGGCAGCATTCGGTAACCGTTCCCCCACGTATATAGGTCTACGAGTAGGGGCGGGTTTCAAACCCGCCCCTACCCTTCTCCCTCGCTGGTTGGCAAAGGAAGCGAATGATTCCTGCCCAGAACGGTGGATTCAGATCGGGGTCGGTATCGGAGTCGGGGTCGGAATCGGTATCGAATGGGTGTGTGTGAATGGCTTTCGGTCATGAGAAACTGGATGTAAGTACCCAAGCATAAGTTTCATAACATTTTTTAAGCCTAAAACTTTTGACTAGACATTATTGAAAATTGTCAAACCGGCCCACGGAAGCACGGAAAATCAAGGCGGTTCGCAGGCTGGT
>CAZDYX010000100.1:0-6227 GCA_964509775.1 uncultured Desulfobulbia bacterium
CTGGCCGGACCGGAAGAGGTACCCCCACAGACCGGCAAAGACAAAGATCTCGCCGTACCGGTCCAGCACCGAGTCAAGAAAGGCGCCCGCCTTGCTTGCCGTATTGTTTGCGCGGGCGAGAGATCCGTCCAGCACGTCGCAAAGGCCGGCAAAAAGCAGCAGCAAGGCCCCAAGCACGGGGGAAAAGACAAAAAAGACAGCGGCGGCCGCGCTCAACACGAGGCCGGCCCAGGACAATTGATCCGCGGTCAAGCCTTTCTGGGTAAGGACCGGCAGGAGATAACGACCGATAACTTTATAGAGGCTTTTCGCCAGGAGGCTCTCGCGGTTCATCGCCTATCTTATTGGACCTGTGCGAATAGCCCTATTGCTAATGGCTAAGGCTATACGCACAACATCGTAGGGTGCGTTTCACGCACCAAAAGCGGTCCACCATCACCATTCGTTTACGTCATCGATCATATCTTGTTACCGTTTCCGGCGTTGTTCATGGTGCATGGAATGCACCCTACCAGGCTGGCGTCAGTAACCGTAGGTCGGGTTAGGCCGTTTTTTGGCCGTAACCCGACAAGACCACGGACCCCGCCGGACGAGGAGGATAGATGGAAAATTGATTGTTGGGTTACGGCAAAGGGCGCCTAACCCAACCTACGACCTGTCTCGGGTTAGCAGCTAAGGGCTAACGGTTTTTTCGGCCTGCTCCGGGTTCGGGCCGGTATTTCCCTGGCCGTCGGTCCCTTCCGCAGCATCTTTCTTCTCTTCCGGCAATGGCTCTTCCCTGGCCAGGAAATCGTCCGCCTTTTGCTCCATGATATCCTTTAACGAGGCCTTGGCCACCCTGACATAAAAGGGGGAGGCCGAGGATTTCATGACATAGGCATTGGCATCTTTTTGCTCGGCCCCTATGGCAAGGGTTATTTCCTGATCACGGGTGTTGACCGTGAGCAGGGCAGCCGGGGTCTCCATCTTATATTCTTTTTTGGCCTCTTTGCCGAGACTTTCGGTCATAGAAACGGGGCTCAGATGGCCGAGAAAATCCTTAACCGCATCAATAGCCGCCCGGGAAGGCCTACCCGCCATGCTCCATTCATTCTCCCCTTGTTTTTCCAGGGAAAAATCCCCCTCTTTGTTTTTCAGGCGGACCTTCACGACCTCGTCCGCCTTGACCGAGAAATATTTACTCTCCCACCAGCCGCTCGGTTCCACACTCATTTCCCAGGGCTGAAGGTCCTTGACCAGATAGACCTCGTTCTGCCCCTCGATCCGGAGATGGACGGTCTTGTAGTTGGACGAGGTGCCCACATAAACTGTGTGGCCCTTGATGTCGAGGCCGGTCTTGAACTCCACCCGACGATTGAATTCAGAGCTGTCCACCTTGAGGCGTTTGTGACTGGATTTGGTTCTTGTCACCAGCCGCTCCGAGCTAAGGGTGGTGATCTTTTCCAGGAACCGCTCCAACTTTTCCCGGTCAGCCGGAAAATTATCCGCGGCCGGAATAAGCCAGACACCGTTCTCCTTGGTCAGGATGATGTTTTTTCCATCCTGATCCGCTATGGAAAAGGTATTGACATCGCCTGCCGAGACCCCGGAAAAAAGTCTGGTGGCTGTTCCAGTGGAGGGTCGTCCCTGAGGCCAGTAGAGAAAGGCGACCAGGGCGACCTGCGCCAGAAGAATCGCGATGAGCATTTGGTTTCGCATATTCATGGTCTTTCCCCCTATCTGCCTAAATCCATGGGTTTTTCCCGCTTCCGTTTCATGCTGCCATAGATGCTCACTGCTGCCAGGGCAGCCATGGCGATGCCATAGTTCAGCCATTCCCAAAAGGCCTGTTCGTTATAGGTCATGGGCCGCAAAATTCGCGCATGACTGCCCCGGGAACGGATGGCCAGCAGATCCTCTTCCTCCACCGACCAGTCGATGGCGTTTTGCACAAACTCAAGGCTGTTTAAAAAGCGGTCCTGGCCCAACCCTTGGGTAATGCGCATGACCGCATCATTTACAAATTCCGAACTGCTAACCACCACCAGCCGCGCCCCCTCAGGGGATCGCTTGATGGTCGGCAAGGGAGAGGCCTTTGGTTTGTCTGCCGGTTTCTTCAAGTCCTGTTTTTTAGTCTCATCCTTGCCCTTTTCCGTCTCCTCAGCAAGGGATGGGGCCTGTTTGCCACTAAAATGGCTGTCAAATGCCCCCAGAATGGAGACCGCAAGGACCTTGCCCGCCTTATCCTGACCAACGGAAAAACCACTGTCCGGATATTGGCCAAAATCAGGCTGGATCTCGGTTGTGGTCGTAAGCCATGAGTTCGGGCTGGAGGACAGGAGTTTAACCACCTTGCGGTTCTTGTTTTTTCCCTCACTCACCAAGATCGGTGAGGCCCAGTTCATGGTGATCGCGGGAAGATTCGCGACCACCGGGCTTTCGCGATCCATCCCGGTATCGCGTACATCCACGAAAAAGGGATAATTGATCCGCCGGATCTCCCGGACCACAAACCCGCCCAGATCCCGGGTAACCGGGATGGGGAAGGGTTCATTCTGCATATCCATGACCAGGGCCTCTTCCACCGTCACCCCGTAGGAGGAGAGGACGTCCCGCAGACCATCATCGACCTTTTTAAGCTCAAGGCTCTCGGAATAAGGCTTTAAGTCGAGCAGATAGTTGCCGGCCAGGGCCACCACTGCCCCGCCCCGCATGAGAAACTGATCAATGGCATACCGTTCCCGTTCGCCCATACCCTGGGGGGAAACCACCAGGAGTACATCCACATCGCCCGCCACCAGCCCGGATTTGAAGTCAACATCCCGTAGATTGTAATTTTGGCGCAGAATTTCCCGCAACATCTGATAGGTAGACCCTTCCTGCGGCATACCACCGTAGGCCGGGGGGATTGGGGTCGGCGTCCAGATGCCTACCGTCTTCAAGAAACCGGAGGAACTCCGTTTAAGGGCCGCCTCCAGATCTTTTCTGATCTCGGCCTCGCCCATGTCGCCCGAGAGATAGACCCGTTCCTCATTGGTATCCCCCACCTTAAGAATCAGATGAAGGAAAAAACCCTGGCGGTCAAATAGGGAGGCAAAAAGAGGCTGCATCCCATATTTCCGGGAAAGGGTTTCCCGGGTCACCTCAGCACCGGGTTGATCCGGGTCTATGATGGTAAGGCCAAACTTCCCCCCGGATTCCTTCTCGATATCGGCGGCCACCTTCCTGATCCGCGTCGGGACCTCCTTCAACTCCTCCGGGAGCCTTTCGTCCGAGATAAAGGCCACCAGTCGCATTTCCTGATTTACATCGGCAAACACCGCGGCCAGGCTCTGAAAGCCGTAGACCACCTTTTTGATGGACTTGGTGAAATCGTATTCCAGATTGCGCAGGCCTACGTCCGGTTGACCGTCATTGCGGCGCTGGACCTCAATAAGGTCATCAAAACCCAGGGTCACATGCTGATCGCCGTATTTGATCAGGATATTGAAATAGGAATTGACCACCGAGGCCTCATAGCGACCGGCCACCTGGAAGGGAATGGGTTTGATGCCGTATTGCTGGTTGGCCTCGGCCTCGAGCGCCGGATCGTATTTGGGGTCCACAAAGGAGACCGAGATCTTGCCCCGGGACGCGACCTCGAGCTCCTCCATCAGGTCCCGGATGCGCGGCACCAGGGGGGCTAGGAGCGGATGGGTCCGCTCGCTGAAGAATCCTTGCATGACCAAGGGCTCGTCGAGGTTGGCGATAAGGTCCCTGGTCGTAGGGGAGATGCTGTATTCCTTGTCCTGGGTGAGATCCACCCGCAGGATTCCGATCTTGTTGAACCAGATATTGAAGGCGATGAGGTTTACGATCAAAAGGGCCGCGGTGAGGATCATATTGCGCCGGTACCTTGCGGTGTTAGCCCCGCTGCTCCAGCGTTTCCGGTCCAGAGAGACGACGTTTAAGGAAAGAAAGACAACGGCGAGGCTCCCGTAATAAAAGAGATCCCGAAGATCGATCATCCCCCGTTCGATGCTCAAAAACCTGCTACCCGTTCCCAGTGACCCCAGGATTTCGGCCGGCCGGTCGCCCAAAAAATCGGTAATGTTCCCGGAACCGATAAGGTAGAAGCAGCCGGCGACAAGGACGGTTATGATCAGGGAAATGATCTGGTTGTCGGTCCTAGACGAGACAAAGAGACCGATGGCGATATAGGCCGCGGCCACCAAAAGGGCACCGAGGTAGCCGCCGATCACCGGACCCCAGTCAAGGTTGCCCATAAAGGCCACGGAGAGCGGCAGGCCAAAGGTGAGGGCGAGGGCCAGGGCCACGAGGGCGAGAACCGCCAGGAATTTCCCGGCCACGAGGTGCGGGAGCCGGACCGGCAGGGTCATGAGGATCTCGAGGGTTCCTAGCTTTTGTTCCTCGCTCCATTGCCGCATGGTGAGCGCGGCGACGAGAAAGATCATGAGGACCGGCATCCACCGGAACAAGGGCCGGATGTCGGCGATGTTACGCGCAAAAAAGGTCTCGATCCAAAAAAATGAAAAGAGGGCGACGACCAAAAAGGTGCCGATAAAGATGGCCGCCATGGGAGAGCCGAAATAGGCCTTCAGTTCCTTCCTGGTGATGGCAAACATCTGGTTCATACCTGTACGCCTCCCTCGCCGATTGCCAATTGATTAAATACCGCCTCCAGGGTCCGGACCTCCTTTTTAAGTTCGGTAAGCCGCCAGTCATCCTGTTTGGCCAAGGCAAAGATCGCCGGACACAAGTCCCGATCGGTGCTGCCGCAGACTCGGTAGGTCACGGTATTTCCCGCCTCCCGGGCGACCTCCACCTTGCGCACCCCGGAAATCCCGGCCAGAAGTTTGGGGATGCCGGCATGGCCGTTCTTTTCCACGCTCACCACGGCGTCGGCGGTGGCGGACAATTCGGAAAGCCGGGCGTCCGCCTTGACCTGGCCGCGCATGAGGATGATCACCCGGTCGCAGGTGGCCTCCACCTCGGAGAGGATATGGGTGGAAATGAGCACCGTGCTCTCTTGGGCCAGCCGTTTTATAAGCCGCCGCACCTCGACGATCTGGGTCGGATCAAGGCCGCTCGTGGGCTCGTCGAGCACCAGGATCTTGGGCCGATGCAGGATGGCCTGGGCCAGCCCTACCCGCTGGCGATAGCCCTTGCTGAGCGTGCCGATGAGCGCGGTCGGTCGGTCGCTAAGGCCCGTGGCCCGGACCGCCTCACCGATCCGGTGTCTCTGGTCCGATCTCGGGATCTCCCGCAGATCGGCCATCATCTGCAAATAGGACTGCACGGTCAGCTCCGGATAAAGGGGGGCATTTTCCGGCAAATACCCGATCAGGGCCTGGATCTTGCGGTTATGGGTCAGGACGTCAAGACCGTCGATTATGGCCGTACCATCGGTGGGCTGCAGATATCCCGTCAGGATCCTCATGACCGTGGTCTTGCCGGCGCCGTTAGGCCCGAGTAAACCAATGATCTCTCTGTCCTTGATGGTAAAGGAGACCTTGCTTAAGGCCTCGACCTCACCATATTTTTTTTTCAGATTTTTCGCCTCGATCATGGTCTTATTTTCTCTTGAGATGGTTAAGATTTTTGGTAACTACTCAGGTTGATAGTCTGTAGGTGTTAAGGTGAATAGGTAAAGAAGAAAAATTCGAAATTACGCTAAGTTCAGAGCATTTGAACTTGCTGATGAGATCCTGTTCGTATCTGATACCTTCGTTGCTCTGCCCCTAACAGACTACAGACTAAACAACCTGAGTAGTCAAGATTTTTGCAGTGCCCGATCCAGGATGGCGTACATACGCCCCACCATGTTCCGGGAATCCACCAGGATCCCACCCTGGATCAGGGCGTTATCGAGGATCTGCTCCACGGCGGCCCGGGAAAAGGCCTCGTCTTCCTTACGCAGTTCGGCCAGATGTCTGATGACCGGATGCTTGACATTGATCTCCAGGATTTTGCTCCCCAGTTCCTCAAGTTCCTGATTCGCGGCCCGCATGACCCGTTCCATGGCCGAGGTAAAAATGCCGTCCGGATTGACCACCATGGCCGGGCTGTCCACCAGTCGTTTGGAGACCTTCACCTCCTTGACCCGGCCAGCCAAGACCTCTTGCAGGAACCCGCAAAGGTCCCTGGCATCATCGGCGGAAAGTCGCTCCTGGGCCTCCCCTTCTTTCTTACGCTCCGGCAGGTTTAATTCCCCGCGGTCGGCGGAGACCAGTTTCTTGCCGTCATAT
>CAZDYX010000100.1:6237-9890 GCA_964509775.1 uncultured Desulfobulbia bacterium
AGGTCTTGGGCCCGGAAGGCCTCCACATAGGGGCCGGCCTCGATGAGCTTCCGGTCGGGCCCGTTGATATAATAGATCTCCTTTTGCCCCTCCGGCATCCGCGCCGTATATTCGCTAAGAGAAACGAATATGCCCGGTTCCGACTTGTTGGACTCGAAACGCAGGAGTCTCGCGATCTCTTCCCGGTGGCTGAAATCAAGGGTCGCCCCCTCCTTAAGGTACCTGCCGAAGGTCTTCCAGAACATGGCATAGGTCTCCGCGTTGGCCTTGGCCTGTTCCTCCAGGAATTTTAGAAAACGGCTGGTGATGATCTTCCTGATCTTGGCCACGAGGGCGCTGTCTTGGAGGGCCTGGCGGGAGATGTTCAGGGGCAGGTCATCGCTGTCCACCACCCCCTTGACAAAACGCAGCCATTCCGGGAGGATATTGGCGCTGTGCTGTTCGATGAGCACCTTCTGGCAATAGAGATTGACCCCGGACTTTACCCGGCCAAAGCCAAGTCGCTCAAAATTGTCCTTGGGCACGAAGAGCAGGGCCTTGATGGCGAGAGGCGCGTCCGTGGTGAAATGGAGATGAAAGTGCGGCTCGTCAAAGGCATTGCCGATGAACTTATAGAACTCGGTATACTCCTGGGGTTTGATCTCGGCCTTGTTGCGGGTCCAGATAGCCTGAACCGTATTGAGTTTTTCTCCTTTGAGCATGATGGGGAAGGCAACGAAGTTCGAGTACTGCTTGATGATCCGCTTGATCGTCTCCGCCTCGCCGTACTCCAAGGCATCGTCCTTGAGCTCGACAATGACCTTGGTTCCCCGCCTGATCCCCGGCGCCGGCATGATGGTATAACTGGTGGCGTCCGAGGACCATTCATGACCCATCTCCTCCTGCCGGTAAGACCTTGACAGGACCCGCACCCGTTTTGCCGCCATGAAGGCGGAATAGAATCCCACCCCGAATTGGCCGATGAGACTCACATCCTTTTGCGCGGCCTCGGCCAGATTGGCCAGGAAGGCCCGCGACCCGGAGTGGGCGATGGTGCCCAGATTGGCGATCAACTCCTCCCGGGTCATGCCGATGCCGGTATCGGTGATGGTGAGGGCCTTGGCCTTTTCATCAAGATCGATCGAGATCGAAAGGGGCACATGGCTGTCAAAGACCTCTTTTTCCACCACGCTTAGGTGCCGGAACTTCTCCAGGGCATCGGCGGCATTGGAAATGAGTTCCCGCACAAAGATCTCCCGCTCGGTGTAGAGGGAATGGATAACAATATCAAGAAGCTTTTTTACCTCAGCCTGGAACTCCAGGGTTTCCTGAACCGGGGTGGTTTTTTCAATCGTCATGGGTCAACACCTCATTTTTCTGTCACTTTGTAACTACTCAGGTCGATAGTCTGAAGGGGTTTAGCCTGTTAGCAATAGAGAAAGACGAGATGTGAGACGTACCGTGCCCATCCCCCGATCCATTTCCTGCCTAACAGACTACAGTCTAACGACCTAACCAACCTGGGTAGTTACGTCACTTTAGGAGAAAATTATCAAGCAAACCTTGCGGGCCAAATAATAAGCACGAATCCTTTCATGTCAACGTTGGTAGTTACCACACCTATTGTTAAAAAACAAAAGCCCGGCAAAGTCAATAAACTTTGCCGGGCAGCAGGGGAAACATTTCAGGTTGATAGTCTGAAGGGGTTTAGCCTGTTAGCTATAGAGAAAGACGAAATGTGCGACGTACCGAGCCCATCCTCCGATCCATTTCCTTACTAACAGACTACAGTCTAACGACCTAACCAACCTAAAGTAGTTAAGAATAATTAATGGCTTATCTTCATGCCCCAGCCCTCGAAAAGGAAGAGGATCGCAAATCCATACCACATGGTATAAATAACGTAAAACGCGAGGCATCCAACCACCAGCCCGACTTTGTTGCCGATTTTTTCATCCTTGATCCCGTAGAAGTTATATGCCGGTTCCAACGCCTTTTTCGAGATGGCGTCGCACAGACTGGCCTCGGGAAACTTCTCCTGTTTCAGTAAGGCCCTTTGCGTCCACTTTAAGGTTTCCCACCAGCAACTCATTACCTTCTTGGCGTCATCACCGTTGTAGAGCTTAGAGAGCTCATCGCCTTTATTGGCATACATGACGTCCGAATCCCGAAGGATCGCGGCGAAGATCTTTCCTATATCGCCGTTCAACTTGAGGTTTTTATCGGTCGCTATGGCCTGGACCCCGGCCGCGGTCAACTGCTTTGCCGCCTGGGCGGAAAATTCAGCGCTCTTATCTGTTTCCTTTCCCTCTTTGTCCTTTGTCTTGACGCTGAAGTTCACGGTTAAATCCGCCACCTTGCCCTCAAATTTCTTACTCTTCTCAAGCAGGTCCGGAATATAGTAGGCCGAACCCTTTGAGATGCTGTTAAAGAGATTGTCGAAAAAATCGAGCCCGTTATGACCATGAAAAATGGGCTGGAATATTATAATCAGCACCACAAAAAAACTTCCCACCATTACCAGCCCCAGGCCGAATTCTTTTTTATTATCGATCATGATATTACCCCTCCTCCTTTTAAACTTTTACCTTTAACATTTTACACCTGGCAAAGAATGTCCCCAAAACCCAGACGGTAAACGCGCCCATAACGACAAAGAACATCGCGATACCGATATTTTCTATGTTCGTGGTCGTATCCTTGGTCCAGGACAGGTACTCCATTTGCCGGAGTTTGCTCGGCATGGCCGAGGCCCGGTTTATGAAGCCGGCGGTCACGGCCAGGGCAAAGAAGCCGCGGATATAAACCCCGGGCACCAGCTTGGTCGTGAGAGCGCCGATCTGGACGCCGATTAGCGAACCGAGGAGCATGCCCATGGCCAGGGTGTAGAAGATAAAGCCATAAACGGCATACTGGCCGATCGCGGCATAACCGGCGGTAAAGACGATCTGGAAGATATCGGTTCCCACCGTGGTCATGGAGGAAACGCCAAGGACGTAAACAAAGGCGGGGAAGGTGAGAAAGCCGCCGCCCACACCCATGATCGAGGCGGCAAGACCGACAATCACCCCGCAGATAACGATGAAGACGAACGAGAGCCGGCGTCCGCCCGGGGTTACCCCCTCGTCAAAGGAGACCATGGGGGGAAAATTGATGGCCTGCAGCTTCTTGCCGAGCGGGGCGATTTCTTCCGCCAGTTTGCCTTTGCCGCCGCCATGTCCGCCGGTATCGGCGCCCTTTCTGGACTTAACGAAATCGATAATGGCATAGAAGGCCAGGAATGCCAGAATAACGGTATAAATCGTGGTAATGAATAGATCGCTTAAGACCGGATTGGCTTCATATATGGTACGGTTAAGCCATCCGCCTGCGGTGGCGCCGGCAATGGAACCGATCAGGAAGACGGCGGCGAGCGGTACACAGACATTGCCGAGCTTTCTATGCAGAACGCTTCCCATAATGGCCTTGGCAAAGATGTGGAAAAGGTCGGTGCCCACGGCAAGGATACCCTTGACGCCGACGCTCATCAGGGCCGGGGCGATGATGAAGCCACCACCGGCGCCGATGCAGCCGGTTATGAGTCCGGCCGCTAACCCCACAAACATGGAGGCAAAAAAGACGATCGGGGAATAAAAAGATGGGCTGTAAGCGTGCTTACCACCCAGAAAATCTCC